>JAPOSK010000211.1 GCA_026709725.1 Paracoccaceae bacterium
TGGACCGAACCTCTACACCCGGGAAGTGCCTCTGGCCCCAACCGCCTTGCCGATCAGGACCTTCACAAACGATCCGGTGCAGGCCCGCGCGCTGGACAAACGGGACATTGTGGATCTGCGCCGCTGGTTCGTGAACGCAGCACGGCGGTCCAGGGATGCGGGTTTTGACCTGATCTGCCTTTACGGTGCCCATGGATTCGGGATTTTCCAGCATTTTCTCAGCCGGGCCACAAACCAGCGCAGCGACGAATACGGCGGCTCCCTGGAGAACCGTGCACGCTTCTGCCGGGAGGTCATCGCCGATTTGCGCGACACCGTCGGCGACACCATGGCCATCACGTTGCGGGTGTCGCTGGACGAAACCATTGGTGAGCTCGGATTCTCCAATGCCGAAATGCGTGAGTTCATCGAAATGAACAGGGATCTGCCTGACCTCTGGGATCTGGCCCGAGGGACATGGGAAGACTGTTCCGGCCCATCACGTTTCAAGGACGAAGCGTCACAGGAAGACTTCGTGCGGGGCATTCACGCATTGACCGACAGGCCGATTGTCGGTGTCGGTCGGTTCACATCGCCCGACGTGATGGTCAGGATGGTCAAATCCGGCACTCTGGATTTCATCGGCTGTGCACGCCCGTCCATTGCCGACCCGTTCCTGCCAAGGAAAATCGAGGAGGGACGGATCGAGGACATTCGCGAGTGTATCGGCTGCAATATCTGCATTGCAGGTGACATGACCATGACCATCAGTCGCTGCACCCAGAACCCGACATTCATGGAGGAGTGGCGCAAGGGCTGGCACCCCGAGAAAATGAATGCAAAGGGTGGCACCGACAATGTCCTGGTCGTGGGGGCCGGTCCTGCCGGCCTTGAAGCCGCCTGGGCCCTGTGTCGACGGGGCTATGACGTCACCATAGCCGAAGCACGGGATGTGCTCGGCGGACGTGTCACGCGCGAGCGCGCCCTGCCCGGTCTCAACGCCTGGGGCCGCGTGGTGGATTACCGTGAATATCAGCTGCAGCAGCGTGCGAATGTGGAGATATACCGAAACAGCGAACTGGATGCGGACAGCATACTGGATTTCGAATTCGAGAACATCTGTCTTGCCACGGGCGCAACCTGGCGACGGGATGGCGTGGCCCGCCAGCATGTCGCGCCGCTGCCGATTGCCGACGGAACCAGAGTCTACACACCGGACGACCTCATGGACGGCACCACCCCGGAAGGCCGCATTGTGGTTTACGATGACGACCACTACTACATGGGCGGCGTCCTCGCCGAGATGCTTGCCCGCAACGGGGCGCAGGTCACCCTCGTCACGCCATCGGCCCGCGTCAGTGACTGGACCAGCAACACGCTGGAACAGACCGCGATTCATGCCCGACTGGTGGATGCGGGTGTCGCAATCGTGCTCAATCGGGGTGTGACGGAGATCCATCCGGACCATGTGATCTCAAATTGTGTCTACACCGACCGGACATGGACGATTGAGACTGATGCGGTGGTGATCGTTGCCGCACGCATGGCAAACAATGCCGTCCACACAGCACTCAGGGACCGCGAGGCCGACTGGGCAGAGGCGGGGATCCGCTCAGTTGAACTGATCGGAGATGCCAATGCCCCCGGGCCAATTGCCTGGGCCGTCTACGCAGGCCACCGATATGCACGCGAACTCGACAGCGAGGACATTGGTGACGCCCTTCCCTTCCGCCGCGAAATCACGGCCCTTGCTGCAGTGTAGAGACGGCACAGGAAGGCGGTGACAGCGACGGTCAGGTGACGACCTGCGTCTGGCTGATCCCGCCCCCTGTCCTGATCGGACTGCCGGACGGCGTGCAGATCGGGCCGCGCATGCAATCGTTTTCCCGCATCGTCACAACTGCAACAGGGGCGTGTGCATGGATCAAGGCCGATGGTCAAATCCGGGCCTTGCGGGTGACCGGGTGCGGGATGGGTGATGCCCCGGACGGTGCAGGGCCATTGAAGCGCGTCGGACGCCTGCGGTCTTCCCGGACGAAAAAATCGCCCGGGAATGCTCCTTGAACGGTCACGTATCACTTCTTGAGGTTGGTCCAGATCTGGTCATAGACGGCCTGAACATCTTCGCTGCAGACTTCGATGAACACTCCCGGCCCTGCATCGGCGTGCGGATTTTTCTCCGGTTGCGTGGCCAGTGCCGGATCAAGCAGCGCACTGACGCCCGACACGCCCGGGTTGTACTGGGCCCAGTTTGTCAGCGTTGCAACATTTTCCGGCACAAGCATGAAATCCATGAACTTCAATGCATTCTCCCTGTTGGGTGCATCCCTGAGAAGAGCAATGTTATCCATCCATGCGACATAGCCCTGGGTTGCATAGGCATACTCAATGTTCGCACCCTCTTCACGGGCCTTGGCCGCGAAACCGTCATAGATCTGCCCCGCCGCTGCGTCACCGGACACCAGGACTTCCTTCGCGGTATCGGAATTGAACGATGCCCAGTGCTGCTTGGCATCCTGCAGCATGGCGTCGAGTGCCTTCAGTTGTTCACGATCGCTGGTGCACTGGGGAATGCCGAGGTGCAGCGACGCCATCGCCATGATTTCTCCCTGCGAATCCAGCATGTTGATGCGGCCCTGAAGCTCTGCCGGTGGGTCAAAGAGGATATCCGTGGTATTGATGTCGCCGCCGTAAACATCGCGATTCACCGCAAAACTCGTCGATCCCCACTGGTAGGGGATCGAGTGCCGCCGACCCGGATCATAATTCGGATTGGCCCATTCGGGTGCAATGTTCCCCTTGTTCTTGAGTTCACCGTCGGCGATGGTGTCCAGCAATCCCTCATTGGCCATGATGGCAACCATGTAATCGCCGGGAACGGACAGGTCGTAGGTTCCGATGCCGCCCGCTTTGAGTGAAGCAAGCATGGCTTCGTTGGAATCATAGGTGTCCATCGTGACACTGACACCGGTCTCAGCGGTAAATTTGTCCAGCAGTTCCTGCGGAATGTATTCAAACCAATGGTACAGGACCAGCCTGTCGTCCGCGGTTGCCGCATTGGCACCAGTCATCAGCGCAAGAGCGGTGAATGCGTTGATCAGAATTTTCATTGTTCACTCCTTTTGTCGTTTATCGAATTGCGTCAGCTTTGCTGACAAAAAAGCTGATCGTGACCATGACGATGGACACGCCCAGCAGCATTGTGGAGATCGCCATGATATTTGGCTTGATCCCCTGCTTGACCGATCCGAAGATTGCAGTCGGCAGGGTTTCGACACCGGCACCTTTCACAAAGTTGGTGATAATGAAGTCATCAAGGCTGACGATGAATGCCAGCAGGAAACCCGAGATGATCCCCGGCATCATGAGGGGCAGAAGGATTTTCGTGAACGCCTGCCTTTTTGTGGCATAGAGATCCTGTGCCGCCTGCTCGTAACTGTGTTCGATCCCCTGCATCCGCGCCGCAATCGGCAGATAGGCAAACGGAATGCAGAAGGCGATGTGTGCCAGGAGGATCGTCATGATCCCCCGGTCGAATCCGATTGAGCTGAAGAAAATCAGGGTCGCAACGGCAAGAACGATTTCCGGCACCATGATTGGCAGACTGATCAGACCAAAGGACAGGGAACGCAGTTTGAACCTGCCACCACGCACCATGCCCGTGGCGGCCAGGGTTGCGATCGCAGTTGCAACAGTCGCGGCAACAGTCGCAATGATGAAACTGTTGCGGGCGGCCTGCTTGAACTTGCCGCTTTCCGGCCCGGTGAACACATCCGCGTACCAGCGCAGCGAAACTCCCTCCCAATTGGTGAGCGACTGCGATGCATTGAAACTGTAGACAGCGACAACGATCAGGGGCGCATACAGAATGAACAGGCAGACAAGAGCGATGGCCCTGAATCCCGTGTAGGTCTTGATGTCGAATTGCGCGCGCATCGTTGCTCAGCCTGCAGTCTTCCCGGCCTTCACCTGTTGCCGCGCGAACAAGAGGAGCAGCATCAGGACCAGCGTGAGAAGAATCATCGATGCCGCGGCACCGAATGGCCAGTTCCCCGCATTGCCCTTGAACTGTTCCTCGATCAGTGAACCGATCATGAAGTTCCTGGCACCGCCAAGGAGGTCGGGAGCCAGGAACGATCCCAGCGATGGGACGAACACAAGGATGCAGCCCGCCAGCACACCCGGTTTGACCGCTGGCAGAATCACCCGTGTCAAAGTGGTCGTCCTGGAGGCGTACAGATCTGCCGCGGCCTCGGACAGGGTGAAGTTGTAGCGTTCGACCGCTGCATAAATCGGCAACACCATGAAGGGCAAGTAGGAATAGAAGAGGCCAATCTGCACTCCGATGTTTGTGTTGACAATAACCAGGGGAGTGTCGATGAGGCCCATGGCAATGAGAAAATCGTTCAGCGTCCCCTGATCCCGCAACAGAAACTTCATCGAGACGGTGCGGATCAGCAGATTGACCCAGTACGGTATCGTGACCAGAAACACCCAGATCGGACGCATCCGCGCCGGTCTTGTGGCAATGAAGTAGGCAGTCGGGAAGCCGATGGCGAGGCTCAGAACCGTTGCCGTTGCCGCCTGCCAGATCGAACGCCAGAAGATCGTGATGTAGGTCCACTCGATTCTGGCGGGTTCGTCGCCGAACAGGCCGCGATCAAGGAAGAACTGATCGTAGGCGGCAAGGCTGAATTCCCAGATGACGCCGCCCCGGAATTCCTTGGTCAGGAATGAGTAGATGAGCATCATGGCCACAGGCACGAGAACCAGAATGGCCAGCGTCACCCATGCCGGCATCAGGAGCCAGTTTCGGGCTTCCCGATACGTATCCATGGATGCGCTGCCGCCGCCTGCTGCCCCGGTTGCCATCAGTCTGCCAGGAGGCGTGCTGCCCCGGGCTCCATGTTCACGACGACTTCGCTGCCGGACTCAAACAGTCGCCTGTTGCCACGATCCGAGTTGGATGTCCGGACGATGAAATCGGGTCCATCATCAAGAACAACAAGCGTTGTAATGTCGGTGCCAACGAAAATGTTTTCCTTTACGCACCCACAAAAACTCAATGATTCCTCTGGGCTTTTTGACATCCAGAGCCGTTCCGGCCGAATCGACATATGCACTTTCGAGCCAGGGCCGATCCCATCCACCGCAGGACAGATCACTTCGTGACCGCCGCGCAGATGGCAGACCGCCCGTCCGCCGGCTATCCTGTCCACAGATACTTCCAGAAGATTCGTCTCACCGATAAAATCGGCCACGAACATGTTGTGCGGGCGTTCGTAGATGTCGGTCGGAGCACCCAACTGCTGGATCTCGCCTGCCGACATGACGGCAAGCCGGTCCGACATGGTCAGTGCTTCCTCCTGATCGTGGGTGACAAAAATAAAGGTGATACCGGTTTCGCGCTGCAGATGCTTGAGTTCCAGCTGCATGGCCTTGCGCAGCTTCAGGTCAAGCGCCGAAAGCGGCTCGTCCAGCAGCAGCACTTTCGGGCGCGGGGCAAGTGCACGGGCCAGAGCCACGCGTTGCTGTTGACCGCCTGAAAGCTGGTTGGGCTTGCGGGCCAGAAACTGGCTGAGCTGCACAAGCTCCAGCATCTCACCGGCACGCTGGCGGGCAATCGTTTTGGACTCACCGTTCATTTCAACGCCAAACGCGACATTCTCGAGAACTGTCATGTGCGGGAACAGGGCGTAGTTCTGGAAAACCGTGTTCACCGGGCGCTTGTTGGGCGGCAAATTCTCCAGATCGTCACCGAACAGGGAAATGGTTCCCTCGGTGACATGCTCAAACCCGGCGATCATCCGCAACAATGTTGTCTTTCCACATCCAGAGGGCCCAAGCAGCGTGAAATACTCATTGTCCGCGATCGAGAGCGAGATGGACCTGAGTGCCGTGAAATCGTCGTAGCGCTTGACGACATCCCGCACATCAACCGCAATCCGTTCATTGTCAGACAAGCGCACCTCTTTCAGCGTTCAGGGTCCCGGTCCACCCTACACCGCCAATCTGTCGCACTGAACAATTGATATCCTCACCATTCGTTAGGTCCAGCCTAATCGTGTGGAAAACGGTCACTGATCACTGCGGACCGCGGGTGGCTCAGACGGCCAACATGCCTGCCTGCAGCATGGCAGGCGGCCCCGGCCACCCGATCAATGAAGGCAGGGACGCTCTCCACCGTCCTGCCCGCCCGCATCACACTTCCCCGGAACGCCCCGAGTCCGGCAGGGACAGTCCCGCTCGGGCACAGCCAGCCATCCGGCACCCGGTGATGCTCCCAATCGCCGTGCGCCTCTTCTAGACCGGAATGACTGTCCTGATTCCCTGTGCGTCGAGATTGGCGGTTCATGGACGGCATCGTCTTCGTTTTGTATACCGGGACTTCGTTTTGCGTACCGGGACGCCCTGGCGCGACCCTCCCGAGCACGATGGCCCTCGAGGTCGACAGAGCCCGCACCACCCCCGGAGCCGGAACGGCACCGGGGCGCGGATCATGCGGGGCCTGCGGCATACACGGGTGATGACAGTGACGATGGTGATGCAGTCCGCCTGCGCATGCCGGACTCCTCCGCTGCCATCATTGGGATCATGGGTCCAGGCACACAAGCACACCGCCGTGCCCTGCTGAACGGTCCAGGAATGGCCCGCCCCTGATTGACATCCCGCACCAGATCGGGCTGAGCCGCGGCGGGCGGGCAACAGTGACAGCTCCTGTATCAGTGACAGGAGAAGGCCTGATAGTTCTGATCAGGAACGCAATTCCAGAACCTTTCGTTCATCTCCTCCTTCGTCATATTTTAGTCAACTTTAGCAACAGATCATGCCAAGCACGGCGGTGCACATGATCAGCCCGTCTGTCCAATTCCGTTCCGATTTCACGCAACATCGTTGGCCGCCAGTCTTCGGAAAGCAGCGCAAACGCCGCATTGGCCAAATCCACAATATCAATCTGATTGATATTCAGGCCGGACGCCCACGCTGTTTCCACATTGCGGCGAATTTCCTCTCGTTCATCCTCCCTAACATCAGAAGTGGCAAAAAGGAGGCTCGAAAGTGGATCGGAAGACGCTCTGGCTTTACGCGTTGAAGATCGAATGTCCGCCATGGTCAGGGCCCGATCCTTGACCTCAACCGCTAACACCAAGTTTCCGCTACCGTCGAAGCACATTACATCGCCGGGCACGCCGCCGGATGAATCAGATTCATTCAGCCCCTGCGACGTCACACTTTCAAAGATTGAGA
>JAPOSK010000525.1:0-4222 GCA_026709725.1 Paracoccaceae bacterium
CGGCGAGCACTTCGGCCACCATGTGCGGCGGGGCCGCAAGGACATCCTGATAGGTTGCAGGCGGGTCTGCGAGGGCGGCTGCCGGCAGGGTCATTGTTCACTCCTCTTGCAGATGTCATCTAGACAATGGTTCCTGACAGGTCAAATCCGGACCCGCTTTGCGATCAGTCCGGGATTGGTCCTGCATATTGCGGCGGTCGGGCGGTTGCTTTGTCCCGGGTCAGGACGCTGAACTGCCCTCGGTCGGCGATCATTGAACAGGTCTGGAGGGCAGGGCATATCCCCCATCAGCGATCAAAACCAGGGGATCGCAGTCCTTGCGACGGGTTGCCGTCCAACGCAGCCCTCACTCCCGACTCGGGCGGGCGGGGCGATCAGGATGCCGGGAATCGCAACCGCCAGGCCAATCATGCCCGCCACGACCGGCAGCATCCGTGTTTCGCGCTTGGCCATATCCGCCTGTATCCCGCGTCGGGCATCAATGCGTGATCCCATGGCATCATTCTCTGTGCGCTGTGTGTAGCCCCCCTTCAGTCGGCAATCGCCAGCGCATTCCCTGTCTCATCTGTCATCCCCGCCTGTCTAATCCCTCAACCGTTTCCGGTCAATCTCAATCACCACCCCCCCAATCAGCGACCCAATTCCCAGAATCCACCACGGCATTTGGGAAAATCTTGAAATGGTCGGGATGTCGGGTTAACGGGAGCAGAGCTGTGTCGGGATCAAATCAACCATGAACGCAATCAAAGCACAAAAAGAAGATACAAAGGGTCGGCAACTGTCTAATGACGGTGTCTACAATGTTCTGGTCGTCGACGACGAACCTGACCTGAAACCGCTGGTTTTGCAGCGGATGCGGCAGGAAATCCGTAACAGGCAATACACGTTTCAGTTTGCTGCCAACGGAATTGAAGCCCTGGACATTCTCAAGGAAGACAGGACGATCCATATTGTGCTGGCAGATATCAACATGCCAAAGATGGACGGGATTACGTTGCTGCAACAAATTCCAATGGTGAACCACAGGATCCGGTCAGTCGTGGTTTCGGCTTATGGTGATATCCGCAATATACGGAAGGCCATGAATGCGGGGGCGTTCGATTTCATAACAAAGCCCATCGATTTCCTGGATCTCAAATCCACGCTTGAGCGAACCATAAGCCATATCGAAATGTGGCGGGATATCGGTTCCAGAGATGTGCTGTCCTCAATCGACAACAACATCGGCATTGCAAGTCGCATGCAGATGGCTGTCCTGCCTCGGCGATTTCCGCAGGGGTCCGGCTACAAGCTCGCCGGGACCATGGAACCTCTGGAGGGTGTGGGCGGTGATTTCTATGATGTCTTTGTTCTGGAAGATGGGTTGCTGGGTCTGGCCATCGCCGACATTTCCGACTGCGGTGTCCGCGCTGCAATTTTCATGATGACCAGCCGCTCGCTCTTCAAGGGTGCCGCAATTGGGGCCCGTACCCCGCGTGCGGTCCTGCAGGAAGTCAACAGACGGCTGGCCGAGAACAATGAAGAGGGCATGTTTGTCACCATCTTCTACTGCATCTTCGATCCTTTTTCCGGTCGGGTTGTCTACTCCAATGCCGGTCACTGCAATCCACTGTTGATTCGGGCCGGTGGTTCCCATGAATTCCTGACCTCCAGAGGCGGTGGTGCACTTGGTATGGCTGATATCGTGGAATTTGAAGATCAGAAGATCATGCTCAATTCCGGTGACCACCTGATCCTCTATACGGACGGTGTTACCATGACACAGAATGAGGCCGGAGAGGTCCTTGGCGAGGAAGGTCTGGTCAACATTGCCCGGGATGTTGTCAGTGGTGCGAGCGCGACACCCGATGAGGATATCATCGATGCAGTCAAAGGGTTCAGCGGGGCGAGCGGCCCGCCCGATGACATCACATGCCTTGTGCTTCGGTTTGACAATACAATGTCATGAGGGCATCTCTCCATAAAGGTGTTTCCTGCCATCGGGGTGTGTTGGCTGCACACATGCTTGAGCTGTTCCGCGCCGCCGCCCGACTTTGCTTTCGTGTGCCGGGTTCGCTGGCATTCATGATCATCGCCCTTGTCGGAGCGGGCATCGTGCCTGGAGGCGCCCAGGAGTCGGGCACCACAGATACAGCGATCTTCTTTGGTCAATCCGCACCATCCAGCGGCAAATCGGCGGAGCTGGGGAAGGACTTGCGGCTTGGTATCGAGGCGGCGTTTAATGAGGTGAATCTGAATGGCGGTGTTGGCGGAAAAAATCTCTATCTGCGCTATCTTGATGACAACTATGCTCCAAACCAGACTGTCGTCAATGTCCGCAAACTGCTTGGTGACCGGCGCGGTGTATTCGGTTTGATCGGTTTGGTCGGAGCACCATCGACAAAAGCCATCATCCCGATTGTCGAACAGGAAGGAATTCCCCTGGTTGCTCCAATGACGGGACTCGAGGAGTTGCGGGACCCGTCCTTGCACCAGAATGTAATCAATCTTCGCCCGACCCATCAGCAGGAAGCTGACAAAATCGTCAGGCACCTGAATGATGACCTCGGGATCTCGAAAGTCAGTTTTTTGTATCAGGACGATTCGTTTGGGCGGGCCGGTCTTGAAGCCATCACCGGTGCAGCAGAGGAGTTTGGGATTGAGATTGTTGGCCGGGCGGCTTTTCCGCGGAACACCACAGCAGTCAAAACCGCTGTTTTTGATCTGGCCAGCATTGATGCAGAAGCTGTCGTGGTCGCCGGGGCCTACGAGTCGGTTGCAGTGGCCCTGCAATGGGCCCGCAAACTTGATTACAAACCGGTTTTCATCACTTTTTCCCAGGTCGGTGGTGATGCCCTGGCAAATGCCCTGGATGGCACTGATGTCACGCTTTTCATGACACAAATTCTGCCGGATTTTGAAGAGGATGAAAACGGGAATCTGTCGGCAGCCTACAAGGCGGCGATTGATGCGGTGTGGCCGGGTACCAAATATGGATATGTTTCGTACGAAGGTTACCTTGCCGGTCGCCTTGTTGCTGCGGGTCTGGAGCGTTGTGCGGACGACCTCAGCCGTGACTGTTTTATAAATGTCTTCCTGCAACCGGAAACAATTGTCATTGAAGATGTTTCCCTTACCTACAGTGAAACCGACAGTCAGGGGACCGATGCGGTGTATTTGACGGGGTACGATCCGAATGCGGGCTTTCTGCCCATCCGCTCACTTGATGATGTGATCCGGTAATCAAATGCAACCTGCGACCCAGATCAAGGCTCGTTTTCGGGTCTCGACCCAGCTCTATGCTGCGATTGGCTTCATCGTGTTTCTCAC
This sequence comes from Paracoccaceae bacterium, assembly GCA_026709725.1. Lineage (GTDB taxonomy): Bacteria > Pseudomonadota > Alphaproteobacteria > Rhodobacterales > Rhodobacteraceae > MPNP01. The sequence goes on from JAPOSK010000525.1 coordinate 3,310, forward strand.
GATGCTCGCCCTGGCGATCTCATTCGTGTCATTTGAACAGATTCGCGACTCGCAGCAGCGGGTGAATGAAAAAAGTCTGCCGGAAATTGTCACCGCATTCGGTATCGCTCGCGTGAGTGCCGTGCTGGTGGCGGCGGCCCCGCGGCTGACCGCTGCGCTTTCTGCCGATCAGGTAACGGAGGCTTTTGAGGAGATCAAAACTGTCGGTGAGGAATTCGATGCTCTCCTGGCCCAGTTGCGGGGCATGACCGAGGAGGACGGGTCAGCCTATAATGATATGGCAAGGATCGCGAATCGACTGATCGTGAACATCGAGGAGATCAAGACATCCATGTTTGATCTCTATCTGATCAGGGAAAAATCAGATTCGCTCCACACTGAACTTGCAACATTCGAACAGGCACTCCGCCTCAACCTCCTGACGGTGATCGATGATCAGTTTTTCTACCTGATGACGGGTTATGACGACATTCGGGCGGAAGCGGATGAACGAAATCTGCATCTGTCGGAACCGGTGGTCAACAGTTACCGTTATCTCGAAGGGCTTGAGAGGCAAACCAATGCCGCCCTGCAGCTGCTCTCCTCGGCAACGCTGATCAGCGACCGCGCCATTCTTGAAATTCAGCGTGATCGCTTCCTCTCGGTTTTTGACGGAATCAACCGCAACCTTGATGCGATTGGCGAGACGCAGGCCGGGGGTCTGCTTGTGCCCTTTTTTGCCCCGTTCTTTGCCCGGTTCAAGACATTTGGTGATGGTCCTGAGAACATCTTTGATCTCCGCCTGCGGGCAATCGTGATCGAGGAAGCGCAGGCAACCCTGATTGAATCCAACCAGACACTGGCGATCGAACTCGGACAGCTGGTTGTAAAGTATGTCGAGACATCGAATCTGAGCGCACAGGATGCCATCGAG
>JAPOSK010000525.1:4232-7218 GCA_026709725.1 Paracoccaceae bacterium
ATAGAGAGTGCTGAAGCAACGACGGTGCAGACGCGTCGGATTTTACAGGTTCTGGGCGTCGTAAGCTTGCTGGCAGCCCTGGTAATTTCATGGTTCTATATCGGCAGGCATCTTCTCAAGCGTCTTGATGCCCTGTCGGCACGGATGCGCAGTATGGCACGGGGTGATCTCGAAACGCCCATTTCTGTGACCGGCAGGGACGAAATTGCCGATATGGGCGCAGCGCTGGAGATCTTCCGGTCACATGCCCTGGAAGTTCAGCGGCTGAATCTTGTGGAGGAATTGGCCAATGAAATTCAGGAGAAAAATACCGCACTCGAGAAAGTTCTCGAAGATCTTCAGTCGGCCCAGGATCAGATTGTCATGCGGGAAAAACTTGCGGCACTTGGCGAATTGACAGCCGGTGTTGCCCATGAGATCAAAAATCCGCTGAATTTCGTCAAAAACTTTTCAGAATCGTCAGAAGAACTGCTTGAGGAACTGAATGAGGCGGTCGAGATGACCGATGAGTCGCGGGAAGAGCAGATGGAGGAGATCAAGAGCATTGCTGAAATTCTTGTCGATAACCTTGGCCGAATTCGTCATCATGCCACCCGTGCCGACCGGATCGTCCATGACATGCTTAGCATGGGTCGGGATGAGGCGCACGCCCAGAAAGTCCAGCTCAACAGAATTGTTGAGGAAAATGCCAAACTGGCCTTCCATGGCGCCCGGGCGCAGGATCAGGATGTTCAGTTGAAGATCAACAATGATCTCGATCCTGAAATTGGCGAGGTTTATATCGTGCCTCAGGATATCGGTCGGGTCATCCTGAATATTGTCGGGAACGCCTGCTACGAAACCAACAAGAAGCTTGCTGCGCTGCGTGAATCGGAAGGGGAGAATGCCATCAGGTCCTACATGCCTCAAGTCGATATCAAGACCGTGATGATGGATGATATGGCTCAGATTTCCATCCGGGACAATGGGGACGGAATCCCCGAAGATGTCATCAGCAAGATCTTCAACCCCTTCTTTACCACCAAGCCGACAGACAAGGGCACAGGTCTTGGCCTGTCGATGTCCAGTGACATCATCCGTGAGCACGGTGGTCGCATCTCAGTCACGTCAAATCCAGGGGAATATACCGAAATGGTCATCGAGTTGCCGCTTGATGCCCGGTTGTCCCTTGGCGGGAAGGATGACGGCGATACAGGAGACGAGGTCGACTGAGAGCGTGTAACGCGTCGCCGTACACTTCCTCCCTTCATGAATCCGGTCCCGAACCGGCCTCATCCATGACTGCCCGGAGTCGGTCCATGTCCACATGCTGATCGATTGCTCCGGCCAGCCGATCAAGGGCCTGGTCAACCATTCCGGAAAAGTGATATGGCCTCGGGCCTGTTCTGGTCGACGTGAGCCCAACGGATTCAAGATAATGCTCCCGAAACGCGTCATCAAGGAACAGGCCATGCAGATAGGTTCCGCAGACCTGTCCACTCGCTGAACGTGCTCCCTCATTCTGCCATTCATGATGTGTGGCCCGGGTCATGGCAAACGGTCGCCCACAATCCACGCCCCAGGTCTTTCCCATGTGAATTTCGTAGGCTTCAAAAACCGAGTTGAGTTCCAGGGCACGGGCGCGGGTCAGGGTGACATGCTTGTTTTGCCGCATGCAGGTCTCAATATCAAGATGCCCAAGCCCCTGCATTGTACCGGCAGGCCCGTCCACGCCGTCCAAATCAGTGAGAGTGCGACCCAGCATCTGGTAGCCTCCACAAATTCCCAGCACATGACCTCCGCGGCGGATATGTGCCGCGAGATCAATATCCCAGCCATTGGCGCGAACAAAATCAAGATCCTGAAAAGTCGACTTGCTTCCGGGCAGGATAACGAGTGTGGCACTACACGGGATTGCTTCACCCGCCTTGACAAATGTCAGGCGGATGTCCGGGTGGTGACGCAGGGGATCAAGATCATCGAAATTGGCAATTCGTTTAAGTGTCAGGCAGGCAATATGCAGTGCCCGATCACCACGGTCATGACTGCAGCCCAATCCAAGACTGTCTTCAGCCGGCAGGAGCGCGGTTTCATCAAGCCATGGGAGAATGCCCAGTCCCGGCCATTCCGTTCTCTCTTCAATGACCCTGTAGCCCTCTGCAAACAGCGCGGGGTCGCCCCGGAACTTGTTTATGATGAAGCCGCGGATCTGATCGCGGTCACGATGATCAAGGACGGCCCAGCTGCCAACGACGCTGGCAATCACGCCCCCACGATCAATGTCACCAAGCAGGATAACCGGGACATCCGCCGTCCTGGCGAAGCCCATATTAGCGATATCGCCGGAGCGGAGATTGATTTCCGCCGTGCTGCCTGCGCCCTCACAAATGATCACATCATGAGATCGGGCCAGCCGTCTGTAGCTCCTGAGCACCTCCGGCAAAAGGGTTGGTTTCAGCGTTGCGTACTCGGCGGCCCTGACTCGTGTGAGCACTTTGCCGCGCAGCACGACCTGCGATCCCCTCTCTCCCTCCGGTTTCAGCAGAACCGGGTTCATATCGACCGATGGCTCAGCCCGGCAGGCCTGGGACTGCAGGTACTGCGCTCGTCCAATCTCCCTGCCGTCTCTTGTCACGGCTGCGTTGTTCGACATGTTCTGCGGCTTGAAGGGGGCGACCCGCAGTCCCTGATTGGCAAAATACCGACACAGGCCGGCGGCAATCACCGATTTTCCCACATTGGAGCCAACGCCCTGGATCATCACGGCCCGGCACGGCTGGCGTTTCTGCTGATCGCGTTCCACCACTGTTCAGAATTCGATACCGGCCTGCGCCTTTATTCCGCCACGGAACGGGTGCTTGATCAGGGTCATCTCCGTCACCAGATCGGCAATGTCAACCAGGTCATCATGCGCATTTCGTCCGGTCAGAACAACATGCGTGTCCGGGGGTTTCTCGTCCCTGATAAATCTGCACACATCCGTGATGTCCCTGATACAGGCTATGCG
>JAPOSK010000510.1 GCA_026709725.1 Paracoccaceae bacterium
AGTGACATGGCTCAATCAGAGGACCGGGTTCCCATGCCCATGATTCTGGCAACCGGTGCTGTCCATACCAGCCTGACGCAAAAGGGATTGCGATCCTATACAACCATCAATGTGCGATCAGCGGAGTGCATGGACCCCCACTACCATGCAGTCCTGATCGGTTGCGGGGCAACAACCGTGAATGCATATCTTGCCCAGGACACGCTTGCCCAGAGAATCGGGATGGGTCTCCTCAACCTGACCCTTGAAGAGGCGCTGGCGAACTACAAGGAAGCCATCAATCAGGGCCTGCTCAAGATCATGTCCAAGATGGGCATATCAATCATCTCCTCCTATCGCGGGGGCCTGAATTTCGAGGCCATCGGCCTCTCAAGAGCCATGGTCGCCAAGTATTTCCTGGGCATGGAAAGCCGGATCTCCGGGATTGGCATCAATGGATTGCAGACCAAGCTGGTCGAGCTGCACGAGCAGAGCTGGCGCAGCCCGGTCGATCTTCTGCCTGTCGGCGGATTCTACAAGTCACGCACGAAAGGTGAGCGCCATGCATGGCAGGCCCGAACCATGCATATGCTGCAGTCAGCATGCCGCAACGGCAACTATGATGAGTGGAAAACCTACACCAGGACCATGACATCATGTCCGCCCCTGAACCTGCGCGATCTTCTGTCCATTGACAGGTCCGGAGACTCAATTGCAGTGGATGATGTCGAATCGATCACTGCCATCCGCAAGCGATTCGTTACGCCGGGAATGTCGCTTGGCGCTCTGAGCCCGGAAGCGCACCGAACCCTCAACATTGCAATGAACCGCATCGGTGCCAAGTCTGATTCGGGCGAGGGGGGCGAGGATCCGGCGCATTTTACACCGGATGCCAATGGTGACAATCCCTCGGCACGAATCAAGCAGGTTGCCAGTGGGCGCTTTGGTGTGACGGCTGAATATCTTGGTCACTGCGAAGAGCTTGAAATCAAGATTGCGCAGGGGGCAAAGCCGGGCGAGGGAGGGCAATTGCCGGGCATGAAAGTGACGGAACTCATTGCCCGTCTGCGTCACTCCACTCCAGGCGTCACCCTGATTTCGCCGCCCCCGCATCATGATATCTATTCAATCGAGGATCTGGCCCAGCTCATCTACGATCTGAAGCAGATCAATCCAGTCGCCAAAGTTTGCGTGAAACTCGTATCATCGGGCGGTATCGGCACCATTGCCGCTGGTGTGGCCAAGGCCAAGGCCGATGTCATCCTTGTCTCCGGCCATAGTGGTGGCACCGGGGCATCGCCGGCCACATCAATCAAGTTTGCCGGCATGCCGTGGGAAATTGGTCTGGCAGAAACCCATCAGGTGCTGTCGCTGAACAATCTCCGGAACCGGGTCACACTGCGCACTGATGGAGGTCTGCGTACAGGACGCGACATTGTGATTGCAGCCCTGCTTGGTGCTGAAGAATTCGGGATTGGTACCGCTTCCCTGATTTCCATGGGATGCTTGATGGTCCGCCAATGCCAGTCGAATACATGCCCGGTTGGTGTGTGTACGCAGGACGAAGCCCTGCGCGCGCGATTCACCGGCACTGCCAATGCTGTCGTCAACCTGATCACCTTTTATGCCCAGGAGGTTCGGGAAATTCTTGCCGGGATCGGGGCAGAGTCCCTTGATGAAATCATTGGTCGGACAGATCTGCTGACACAGGTGTCCCGCGGTGCCGACTATCTTGAGGATCTTGATCTCAACCCGCTGCTTGTCAGTGTCGATGAAAACCTGCGGGTTGCGAACCGGCAGGAGAAACCCCGTCAGGATGTCCCGGAAACCCTGGACACCGAGATCCACAAGGATGCCCAACCCTTCTTCAGGGACGGTGAAAAAATGCATCTGTCCTATAATATCCGCAACACCTACCGAACGATTGGGGCGCGCACCGCATCCCGCATCGTCAAACGGTTTGGCATGAACAACACCCTTCGCAGTGATCATCTCACCCTGAGACTGACCGGCTCGGCGGGGCAGTCCCTTGGTGCATTTGCCGTCAATGGCCTGAAACTTGATGTGGTCGGAGATGCCAATGACTATGTTGGCAAGGGTCTCTCCGGCGGAACGATCACGATCCGTCCGCCCGCCGAGTCACGCCGCGTTGCCGCCGCCCATACCATCATTGGCAATACAGTCCTTTATGGAGCCACTTCGGGACGCCTTTTTGCCGCAGGTCGGGCAGGAGAGCGATTTTGCGTCCGCAATTCAGGTGCCAGGGTCGTTGTGGAAGGGTGCGGGTCGAACGGTTGTGAGTACATGACCGGCGGAGTCGCTGTGATTCTGGGTGCCATCGGACCCAACTTTGGGGCGGGCATGACCGGCGGCATGGCTTATGTCCATGATCCGGATGAACGAGCCACCCGTTACATGAATCATGATACCATTGGGACATGTGCAGTTACGGTTGATTACTGGCAAACCGAACTGCATGCACTCATTGCCGATCATGCGGCCTTGACCGGCAGCCTGCTGGCTTCCGAGTTGCTTGAGAACTGGGACCATTCCATCGGCACATTTGTTCAGGTCTGCCCCCAGGAGATGATCGAGCGTCTGCCGCACCCGCTCTTCAGCACCACGAATCAGGACGATGCGGTCTATCAGGAAAGCGCATAGACACCTGCCGACACGGACCTGCTCTGGCTTCATCCCTGCACGTCATGTGCCATCGATTCTCTCAATGAGCCTGCATAGCCGAATACAACCATCTTAAAACATGACAGTTTTATGAAATTTACCGAATTCATGGCAAGAATCTTGCCATAAGGGAAATTTATACTTGCAATCAGAATCCCTTATGATAAATGGGACTCCAAGATCACCATCTCGTCCTCCCTTCAGGTGATTGACGAAGGCGGCTTGTGCAGGCCGCCTTCGCTTATTGCAGACTCGGACACAATCCCGCTCCCTGCACCGGTTGACCCTTTCGACATCCGCTCGGATGCATTTTTGCGGACACCTTACGCACAACGATTCCCCACTCCGCGGTGGTGCCAACTGACCCCCGGCACCGGAAGACCGGAGACGGTTGCGCCTCTTCCAGGCGTCACCGCGAGTTGGGGACCCAGAGGTCGGCAACCAAGCCACCGACTCCCAATCGCCCCTGATTGATTTCATGATGAGCTTTCTGCCGCGGGCACGGTCCCAATCATCCCCGCCCATTTGTCCCGGTCGTCCAAACGGGCTCAAATCCCAGCGGGACTCCGCGGCGAAAACCCAGCCTCACCCCCCGGTGAATGCGTTGCGGCAAGTCCCTTCGATACGGGCCGCTTCCTCGTCTGTCAGGGCAGTAAATTCCTTTTTCCCGGCATCATGCGGTACTGCGGACCGTGCTGGACACGGCCCGCAGGCAGGGCTGAACCCTGCTGGAGACGCCCACCGGACGAACATGCAGGGCGGCTTGCGATGTCCTGAGCCGCCTTTCGGGTCGGGAGTGCCGAACAGGAACCTGAACCGTTACAATTTCGCTTAAGTCGGAAGGATTTGGCAGGGAGAATGATATCGTTCCGACCCATGCTCTTGCTCAGCCTCCGGACATGCATCCGTATCCTCTCCGGACCGCTGCATGCCAACCGGTCGGCATGTCTGCAATCCAGGAAGCACCGGCAGGGGACGGACGCCGCCGGAAACGGCCTGCCCACACCGAAAGCAACGGGATCGACTGCAGACTCTGTGAGCTCCGGGCTGAAATGGCAGAGGATCGTCTCCCGGTGCATGCGCGATCAATCCAGAAGGCGCATGCGGTCTCCTGTCCCCAACCGTGGGATGTGCAGTGTTCGGGTGGCCTGGCTGAACAGCCCGAATGCAAGAGCGCCATCTGCGATGCACTTATAGGCCCGATCCGGTTTCGGTGCGCGGACGAACACGACATAAGAGCCTTGCTTTTTTCTGTGACAATTTTTATTGTCTGCAGACCATCAGGAGCATTTTCATAGAGGAGGATATGAAATGATCCCGGCAGCGTTTGACTATCATCGCCCCAGGGACATGGCGGGAGTTCTCGACATACTGGAGACCTACGGGGACGACGCACGTGTTCTGGCGGGCGGACACAGCCTGATCCCGATGATGAAGCTGCGCATGGCTGAAGTCCCGCATCTCATCGACCTTCAGGATGTGAATGGGCTGGGTGGCATTGAGATCGGGAATGGCACAATCGTCATCGGGGCCATGACCACTCAAAATGAAATCATACAGAGCGATGCGCTTGCGGCCGCCGCACCGATCATGCGTGAAACATCCCTGCAGATCGCAGACCCGCAGGTCCGGTCAATGGGAACTCTTGGTGGCAATGTGGCAAATGGCGATCCCGGCAATGACATGCCTGCCCTGATGCAGTGCCTCAATGCCGATTTCACCCTTGTCTCTGCCAGTGGCGAGCGAACAGTGGCTGCACGGGACTACTATGAAGGGCCCTACATGACAAAGCGCGGCGATGACGAAGTCCTGACTGCCGTCTCGTTTGCCGCTCCCGAGGGCGGGCATGCCTATGTCAAGCAAAAACGCAAGATTGGCGACTATGCCACTGCCGCCGCCGCTGTCCAGATCGTCAGGGAGGGTGACGCCTGTTCACGGGCTTCCATCGCAATGACAAATCTGGGTGACACACCGATCCTGTCCGCAGGGGCCTCTGCAGCTCTGGCTGGAACAGCGGTTGGTCAACAGGACATTCACGCTGCCACAACGGCCATGTTGGGCGATACCGAGCCTGTCGAGGACAATCGTGGTCCGGTTGATTTCAAGCGTCATGTCGCTGCTGTAATCCTGCGTCGAGCCATTGAACTGGCCTGGTCGCGGAGTTGAGGGAGGCCAGGATCATGCCGAAGACAATCAAGATCACCATGACCGTCAATGACAGTACGGCGGAGTTTGAGGCCGAGCCACGGGAGCTGCTGATTCACTCCCTGCGCAACCGACTGGATATTACCGGCCCCCACATCGGTTGTGAGACCTCGCATTGCGGTGCCTGTACGGTGACGCTTGATGGCAAATCCGTCAAATCCTGCACTGTGTTTGTCGGGCAGGCCAACGGTGCCGATGTCAGGACCATTGAGGGGCTGGGAACTCCCGACAGCCTCCACAGCCTGCAGGAAGCGTTCAGGGAACATCATGGATTGCAGTGCGGGTACTGCACCCCCGGCATGATCATGCGGGCGGCAAAACTGCTTGAGGAAATTCCCAACCCGACTGAAGAAGAGGTGCGATTTGGCATGGCTGGCAATATCTGTCGTTGCACCGGCTATCAAAACATCGTCAAATCCATCATGGCTGCGGCCAGGGATATGAACGAAGAGGGGGAGGTTGCACAATGAATGCCGAAGTTGTGACACGGGAAAGCCGCATTGACGCCCTTGCCGGTCTTGGATGCGCCCGAAAGCGTGTTGAAGATGCCCGCTTCACCCAAGGTCGGGGCAACTATATCGATGACATGAAACTGTCCGGGATGCTGTTCGGGGATTTCGTCCGCTCGCCCTATGCGCATGCCAGGATCAAATCCATCAACACAGAGGCTGCAATGGCCCTTGACGGTGTGATCGCGGTCCTGACGGCCAGGGATCTTGAGCCGCTGAATCTGCACTGGATGCCAACACTGGCCGGTGACAAGCAAATGGTTCTGGCCGACGGGAAGGTTCTGTTCCAGGGACAGGAGGTGGCCTTTATTGTCGCGAAGGACCGTTATGTTGCGGCGGATGCTGTTGAGCTGGTTGAGGTCGAGTATGAAGAACTCCCGGTTCTTGTCGACCCCTTTGCCGCATTGAAGTCAGAGGTCGTCCTCAGGGACGATCTCGACCCCGATGCCCCGGGTGCCCATGGTCCGCGGACCCATCCCAACCATATTTTCAAGTGGGAAGTGGGTGATGAGCCGGCAACACTCCAGGTGATGGATGAGGCAGCGGTGGTGGCTGAGGAGATGGTCTACTATCACCGGACCCATCCCTGTCCGCTTGAGACCTGTGGCACCGTTGCATCGATGGACAAGGTCAATGGCAAACTGACGGTTTGGGGAACATTCCAGGCACCCCATGTTGTGCGCACGGTCGCGTCGCTGCTCTCCGGGATCGAAGAGCACAACATCCGTGTCATTTCTCCTGATATCGGTGGCGGATTCGGCAACAAGGTTGGCGTCTATCCCGGTTATGTCTGTGCCATCGTGGCATCCATTGTCACCGGTCAGCCGGTGAAATGGATCGAGGACCGGATGGAGAACCTGATGGCCACATCCTTCGCCCGCGATTACTGGATGCGCGGTAGGATCAGTGCCACCAGGGACGGCAGAATCACCGGGCTGCATTGCCATGTCACGGCCGATCACGGAGCCTTTGATGCGTGTGCGGACCCGACACAGTTTCCCGCCGGCTTCATGAATATCTGCACCGGATCCTATGATATTCCCGTTGCCTATCTTGGTTTGGATGGTGTCTTCACCAACAAGGCGCCGGGTGGTGTGGCCTATCGCTGTTCCTTCCGGGTCACCGAGGCGGTGTATTTCATCGAGCGCATGATTGAGGTTCTGGCCATTGAGCTTGACATGGACGCTGCCGAATTGCGCCGGAAGAACTTTATCCGGAAGGAGCAGTTTCCCTACACATCGGCACTGGGCTGGGAATATGACAGCGGCGATTACCAGACGGCCTGGGACAAGGCGCTCGCGGCGGTTGATTATGAGGGGATGCGCGCAGCCCAGGCCAGGCGCTTGGAGGAATTCAATGCAGGCAAGACCCGCAAGCTCATGGGTATCGGCCTCAGTTTTTTCACCGAGATTGTCGGGGCGGGTCCTGTCAAGAACTGTGACATTCTCGGAATGGGCATGTTTGACAGTTGCGAAATCCGCATTCATCCCACAGGCTCGGCGATCGCCCGCCTCGGAACGATTTCCCAGGGACAGGGGCATGCGACAACCTTTGCCCAGATTCTGGCGACAGAGACAGGGATCCCGGCAGCCAGCATCACAATTGAGGAGGGCGACACGGATACGGCGCCGTATGGTCTTGGAACCTACGGATCCCGTTCCACACCGGTGGCTGGTGCCGCAACAGCGCTGGCGGGTCGCAAGATCCGTGCCAAGGCACAGATGATCGCAGCCTATCTTCTTGAGGTGCATGACGATGATGTCGAATTTGACGTTGACAGTTTTGTGGTGAAGGGTGCAACCGAAAAATTCATGACGATGAAGGATATTGCCTACGACGCCTA
>JAPOSK010000594.1 GCA_026709725.1 Paracoccaceae bacterium
CAATTGATTGATTTCGCAGCTACTCCAAACAGAATCCCTCTGCGAACAGATTTTCGGGTTCGGCATATAGGAGATCACGCCCGTTGGTAGGGCCCGGTCCGGTGTAAGGTCGGGACCCGGGTGCAGACCCATGTCTTCTTCTGCATGCTCGCCCGTGAGGTGGAATGGTTGCATGCGCTGCGCCTGGTCCCTCAAGCCCCGCCTCTTCGATGACAAGGGGCAGGCACTGCGGATAACCGCCAATCCGTCGTTGCCCAGGCCAGGGTCGCCCAAAGCACAGTGCGGATGGTATGCCGGCGCACAGTCTCCAGACCCTGCTTGATGATCTTGACGCCATCACCCGCAACACGGTTGAGCCCTGTCTTGAGAAAATCCGGTCCTTCCAGATGATAGCTCGGCCAATGTCTCTGCTAGCCCGGTTATGGGGTTTGCTCGGGATTCGGTACAAACGGATCCGGTCGGATCCCCTCCTGAAAAATTAGAGACTTTCAGGATCATGGACATGCGTTGACAGGGTTCCGGATCTTCGGGTTGACGACATTGTGGCACAAGACCACGACGGGATGCCTGGCAGACGGTCCGCTCTGTCAGGGCCGCCCGCGCGCCATGGGCAATACTGTTTTGATGGAGGTTCCGGCGACATCGCTTCAAGGCACCTTTGTCAAGGAGTTGCCGCACGACAGCATTTGCACAGATTCCCGATGGCCGTGAAATGCAATTTCGTTTTCGGGCTTTCTCAGTTCGATACGCTCATGCCTGTGGCTGGTACCGAAGACAGCAACAGGCCGAAATCGGACTACACGGCTTTTGGGAACCAACTTTTCCGCAGCATGTGCGCCAGCCTGTAACTGACTGACAACTTTCCTAGCATCCAGTTTTCCACGCTTCAGTTCAAGTGCCACAACCAAATCTTTCGGCTGCTCATCGGCCTGCTCATCTGTAGCGAGCAGAAGATAGTCGCAGCGTTTTTCGTCAGGCCTTAACGGTGACCCCGGCCTGTCAAGATCAGTGACTAGCATCTGGGCTGAGATGTTGGTCATCTTGACTGCACATCCTTCCTTTTTGACTTTGCCCTTTGCAAGGCAACGTGGGTCGATCTTTTTCTTGACAAGGTTCGGCAGCGATGTCACGAGCCGCTCTTCATCTGGCGCGAGATGGCGGCCCAATCGTTGTGCAGCATTTCTGAGACCTCATTGTAACCGGAAGAATACAAGCCGGAATCATCAAGACAAACCTCGTTCACAACAGATCCTTTCGGACGCCGTTGCGGCTTGAACAGCCATGCACCCACCTGGTCTTCACGCAGAGCGATCGTGCCGTTATGTTTTGCCCTGGGAATCTTGGAGCGGTGGACGATATTGGCCAACTCGTCAAGCAACCATTCGCTATGCGTGGTCACAATCACCCGAACGCCCACCTGGACAAGCGCGGCAAGCTGGCGCGTGAACTCGACCTGCATCGCCGGGTGCAGATGGGATTCGGGCTCCTCGACAATCAGAACATGGCCCGGTTTGATCATATGCCGGAGATACAAAACCACTGGTGCCAGTTCAGAAACCATCGAGGACGCGTTAGCAAGTGCCAGATCGTCCTTCGCCTTCCACCCGCGCGGACGGTAGGAAAACCGTGGATAGTTGACATGAGGCGACCGATTGATGGACACGGAGGCCCTTGAGGATCAATTCTTCAATCTTCCCGGCGATGTCACTCTTCCTCATGCCCCGTTTCTTCTGATCAATTTTGATCAGATCATTGAGAAAATCCGCCAGCACCCCCGAAAGCGTCGGCATGGTCCCGGTGGAGCGAAGTCCTCCGGCAGGCGCACTCGCAATCAGGGCACTGACCACCACACTGTGCGCGTGCATAACTCCGGTTCGGTCAGCCGGTAGGTAGTGGGCTGGGGAAGATAAGGATCCAAACAAGGATGGAAAGATCATCCCGCAGATTAACGATACAATATCGATTGCCATGAATTTCCGGTCATCCGCATCCAGCCTCGTCTTGTCTAGATATGCAATGAAATCACTCAATTGTCTTGAGGGTAATTCATTTAAGTAACTGGAATTTAACAGGATATTTTTCCCTGATGCGATTGTGGAAGCGAATTCAGGGCGCCGTGCAAGTAACAGGGTATTCTGCACAAGATCGTCGCCGTCATAGGGCTTGCGCTGGATCATGATTTGCGGAGCGTTCCTCCGGCCGTGGCGGATGAGCCTGTAACGATTCTCCAATCCCGAAACAACGAGCGATCTCGCCAGACAGATCATCTGCCATTTCATTTAACACTGAACGAATCAATTCAGCAACGGGATCAGGCAAGGCAAGAGCGTACAAACCATCTGCTTCGAGAAGGGATACGGCAGGTTTCGTCGCTTCAACCAAGGCCTCAACTTTGGCTGCAGACATTTTTTGGATGGCCGAATATCCCATCGGCGAATAACGATATCTGTGAAATCCCGTGGTCCGACTGAAAACCTGATGCAGAGCGTAGATCAAGATCGCAAGGTAGGACTTGCCTGTATTACTCGGACCAGTGAACACAGTCAGGGGGCGCAGGTCAATTTCGGCTTCCACGATTGGCCCGAAGTCCGTCACCTTGAGCTTCAGCGTGTCTTCAATGCGTACTGTCATCGTTCGCTTTTCTCACGATCGCTTCAAGCTATGCCCGAAAGTGAGCGACGACCCCCCGTTGTCAGATTCCATGAACGGGTGCAATTCCCTTGATAAATTTGGTGAGGCTCTCGGGTCCGGGCCGTCACCACCAGACAAGGATTCGGGAATGATCTTCGGCAGGCAATGACACTCGCCAGTCGTTCATTGTGACTGAATCAGGCAACCTCGGGTCGTTCCTGCTTCGGCACTTTTCGGCACAGCGATCTCTCCATTTCTCCACCCTGATCAAGGCAAAGGAAACCGGGAACAGGACGGCAATTGATTGATTTCGCAGCTACTCCAAACAGAATCCCTCTGCGAACAGATTTTCCATGCGGAACAGTTTTATGCAGGACAAGGCTGACGAAGTGCCCCTGGGATGCAACGCGAATGCGGAAACTGTGCAATTCAAATCGAGTCGTGATAAATGCGAAACCTCAAGGGGTGCAATGCCTGAACTGGAACTGGAACCGTGCAAAACCTGCAGGAGTCGGTCATCTGCGATGCAACAAATGATCATTGATCAATGCGAGGCCCATGGCTTGCGCCTTACCGAGCAGCGGCGGGCCGTCACCCGGGCTCTGGAGGAATCGTCGGACCATCCGGATATCCAGACCCTGCATAAACGAGCTACACGCTATGACAGGACGATTTCGATTGCGACGGTCTACCGCACTGTCAAACTCCTGGAGGAGACAGGCATTCTCGACCGTCATGATTTTGGTGACGGAACAGCGCGCTACGAGGTGGCTGACCGCCATCACCACGACCATCTGATCGACATGACAACCGGGGAAGTGATTGAGTTCTTTGATGAGGATATCGAGCGCTTGCAAAAGGGCATCGCCGCCAAACTCGGCTACCAGTTACGGGGTCATCGCATGGAACTCTATGGAACACCGCTTTCCGGAAAGACCAAGGATGAATGAGCGTTTCGCTGCATCACGTCACTGTCGTGAAACGATCTGCAGCGGTGCTGCTCTGACGGTCGGGGGTGATGTCATGATTGCTGATGGACCCCTTGGTCACCCCATGGCCCCATCAAGCACATCTGCGCGCATCCCCGGGGCCCGTGGAGGTGCGTATGGTGATCTCCAGCAATACAGCGGCAGGGACATGACAGAAGACCCTGAAAACAGCATTGATATGATCGGTTCCGGGATTTTTGGCCATTCTGCAACTGGTCAGGTCGAAATCAACGCCGATTCCCTGCGGCATTCAGGGCGATTGAATGAAGACGATCAACTTTTGCCGATTGAGCAGCCCCCCGGCGTGCCGGGCCGGCGTGCCGTGTGCGGCGCATCTGCGCAAAGGGCAGTCTGACGTCTCCCCCGGATGCAGGCGGACGGTATTCCACGATGACAGAATTCCGCTCTGAATTCATGCAGATCATGCATACACGCGGCTATCTTGATGATTGCAGCAATGCTGCGGATCTTGATCGCCTGCTCGCAACCGGCGCGCGCACGGCCTACATCGGTTTTGATGCAACAGCCGACTCGCTGCATGTCGGCAGCCTGATACAAATCATGATGCTTAAATGGCTGCAGGAAAGCGGTCACAGGCCGATTGTTCTCATGGGTGGCGGCACAACACGAATCGGTGATCCATCCTTTCGGGCTGATGAGCGACCGATTCTTGATGATCGTCAGATCACCGAAAATATTGATGGAATCCGGTCAATCTTTGCCCGCTATCTGCAATTTGACGGAATTCCCCACGCCGCAATCATGGCAAATAACGATGACTGGCTGCGTTCCCTCAACTACATTGGCTTCCTGCGCGAGATCGGACGGCATTTTTCTGTCAATCGCATGCTGTCATTTGAATCCGTCAGGTCACGCCTTGAGCGCGAGCAATCCCTGTCATTTCTCGAATTCAACTACATGATCCTGCAGGCGTATGACTATCTTGAACTTCATCGCCGTCATGCCTGCATCCTGCAGATGGGCGGATCTGATCAATGGGGCAACATCCTCAATGGCATTGATCTTGTCCGTCGGTTGACAGGTGAGCAGGTCTTTGCGCTCACGTCGCCCCTGTTGACCACGGCTGATGGACGCAAGATGGGCAAAAGTGCTCAGGGAGCGGTCTGGCTGAATGCAAACCGACTCTCACCGTTTGATTTCTGGCAATACTGGCGCAATGTCCACGACGATGATGTGGCACGCTTTCTGAAACTCTTCACGATGCTGCCGGTTGATGAATGTGAACGGCTCGGTCGATCCGGGGAGATCAACGCTGCCAAAATTATCCTTGCCAACGAGATCACCGCACTGGCTCACGGCCCAAAAACCGCCACTGAGATTGCGAAAGCGGCGCATGACATTTTTGTCCAGGGAACCGGCAGCGATGCGGTTCCGGTCTGTGCGATCCCGGCCGGGGCATTCCTCCCCGAAGGCTTGCCGCTGCCGCGGGCCCTGGTGCTTGCCGGCCTGACACCCTCAGGCAAGGAGGCCCGACGCCGATTGCAGGAGGGGGGTGTTCGGGTGAACGATCATGTGGTCATGGATGCATCACACATGCTGTCCTGTGCTGATATTCGTGCAGGATGCACCCTCGCTGTTGGCAAAAAGCGGTTTGCCAGACTTGCAGTGGATGATTGACTTACGACGGTCCGCCTTCGTCCCGGACCACGCCTTCATCCAGAAGAACCCACTCACCCTCGGGATAGAAAGCGTCAAACGCGAAGGCAAACATGAGATCGTGTGGCAGATCATGACCGGAGTCAGGATCCCGAACCCGGACAGCACCAATGTCATGCCCCTCCGCCATGTCGGCTGCATCAAGCGGGGATGCAAGCCCGGGTGACCAGATCAGCTCGACGCCATTGTGATGCAGCACTCCGGCCTCGCGAAGATCACTGAGAAGGACAGCAAAATCTGCGACCCTGACAACCCGTTCAAGGGGATCGATATCATGAGGTGGCGGATCACCACCGAACAGAAACGGCCAGGAGCTGGTATCATATCCGACATAGGGGTTGCGACCATAATCACGGCGGTAGTTTGGTGCCGCCATCACCTGTCCGTGGGGGTTGCGATCACGAAAATGTCGCCATGGCTCAATCCAGCCCGGCAGTTGCCTGAGTTCGGCGCCGGTCAACGCACCAACCACCGACATGCCCAGTGCCTGTTGCCACCAGCTTTCGGTCTGATGGTCGTACATGATCATATCCGAATGGCGGAGGTTCCCGGAAACGCCAAAGGAGAGCGTGTCCCCCGCATGCCGGCGGTCAAAGATGATGCCTGAATTGCACAGTGGGCACCACGTCACCGCAACGGGGACCCCACCAATCACATCATTGATGATTTCATGCCAGATCAGATAACGAAGTGGATAGGCACGCGGACTCTCTCCTGGCAACTCAAGCGTCATGACCGCTTCGTCATCATGCATTCCTTCAGCCTGGTATGCCGCGATAAAAGCCGGATCCAGGATCGCCGGGATGCCGTCCTTGGGCGGACCACCTGAAAAAATCTCATTCAGATCAACGCTGTGCCTGCTGAAATCCGTTCGTGGCCATTCACTCGTCCAGCGACTGGAAACCTGATCCGCAGCAAGCGCACCGACCGCGAGCCAGAGCATCGCAGCCAGCATGCCAATGACCGAACACCGCCGACAGGTCATTTCAGGAGACCGCCTTCGTAAACGGGCCGCAAGACAGATTGATCCCGGCATCATTCGTCATCTGACCGGATTGACGCTCTCTGAATGTAATCCGGATCCTGGAATCCAGGCCCTTCACCACGTTTGATTGCATCAACAATATCCATGCCGGTGATCACCCTGCCAAAGACTGTATAGGCTCCATCAAGGTGAGGTGCATCGGCAAACATGATGAAAAACTGCGAATTTGCTGAATGGGGATCATTGCTGCGCGCCATTCCCACAACACCGCGCGTGTATGGTGTATCGGTGAACTCGCTCTGCAAATTGGGCAGGTCCGAGCCTCCCCTTCCCGCTGCCTGCAGTGCATTGGCATCCCGATTTCCATATTCCACATCCCCGGTCTGGGCCATGAATCCCTCAATCACACGATGGAAGGCAACATTGTCATAGGCGCCAAGCTCGGTGAGAGTCTTGATCCGCTCGACATGGTTGGGCGCCAGATCAGGCAGCAGTTCGATTTCAACGGTACCGGTTGTATTGCCGGCAATCTCCAGCACCAGCACATCAGCACTCAGGGCCGGTGGCGCCAGAATGGCGACCCACAGGGCCAATAAAGAAATTCCAAAACGCTTCATCCATCTCTCCTGTCATAATTGTCATCATCCCGATACCGCCCCCGACCCGTTGACCGATTGCCAATCGGCTCAGATCTCCTCGTCAAGTTTCGCAAGGAGTGCGTCCCTGACATGGGGCGGAACAAAACGCGAGACATCACCGCCCAGCCTTGCAACCTCCTTCACAAGACGTGACGATATGGCCTGATTGCGCGCGTCCGACATGAGGAACACGGTTTCGACATGTTCATCGAGAATCCGGTTCATGCCGACCATCTGGTACTCATATTCAAAATCCGCCACGGCGCGCAGC
>JAPOSK010000403.1 GCA_026709725.1 Paracoccaceae bacterium
GCAGGGAGGGGGCGGGGGCAAAGGGCATCGGACGGATTCCGGTTTGTTGTCTCCGCAAGACCGGTGATGGCGACATCAATGCTGCCATCGTTGATCGCGTCGGCCAGCTGGTCCTGGTCGGCGACCATCTGCAGATCTGGCTCGAGACCATGAACGCGGGACCACAGGGCCCGTGCCGCCAGGGCATCAATCAACAGGCCTTCAACGGCACCAAATCGAATCATGTCCCGATTCGTCACTGAGAGAATCTCCACAGCATTGAGAAACCGGTCACAGCGGGTCGCCAATACCTGGGGGATGTTGATCCCGCGAGCCAGCAAGTCAATGTCATCCAGTGCCTCATTATCAGGTCCTGTGAGCATTCTGATGAGATGATCGTGTGTCAACAGGAGGACAGATCCATCCGGCTCGCGCTCAAGAAACGAATCAAGGGCGGAACCTTCTGCTCCGTGATGGGCCAGTTGCACAGGTCGATCGGTTATCGCCTGATACTGCAGTGCCATGGTCTTTGCCGCAAACCAGACTCCGGAACGCGGCGATTCATCCGTCATGATCTCCAGGCCTGATGTCACCCCATCCGCCTGCGCCGGGCCCGCTGGACCGACAGCAGCAATCAGGAGATACAGCAGGAGGGAGCCACACGCATGCCCGGCAAAGCCGGTGATGCGCGCCCGATGACCGGAAATCATGCGGGCATTCATCCTTCACCTGCCCGTTTCATGATCTCACATCCGGGTGACATCGTGGTTCAGGATCCACTGATATCGCCGTGCAATCAGGCCCGGGAACACCGTGTTGAGGAGCCGGAGGCCAGCGGCCCCCGCATGTCCAATATAAGGCAGGAAGTGATGGTTGATTGCGGCCTGATGATTTGAAAATCTGATCACGGACTCGATCCTCTTGGTGCGGAACTGCCGATACTGCTCAAACCCCGCGGTAATCCGTTGCGCACGGGCGATGGACCGCGCCAGCACATACGCATCCTCCAGTGCCATGTTTGCACCCTGGGCCAGGAATGGCAGCATGGGATGCAGGGCATCACCAATCAGGACCATCCGATCATTATACCACGCTTCGCGATGGAGTGCAACCCTTGCCAGACTGTGGACGAGGCCGGCAGGATCAAGATAATCCGCTTTCGTGACGGGCAGTAAACGCGTGAGCCAGCGCGGGGGTGTATCAGACATGCCCTCCTCACCTCGAATGGCTTCAACCGCCACGGTGTTGACATAACCGTCCGCCCCGACCCGGTAGCGAACAAGATGGCGACCCCTGCCGACATGCAGCATGATCCGGCCCGCCTGAATCGACGAATTCCCACCCGCTCCGGCAATGACCGTCCGCCACACCCGATAGCGCGGGCGTGCACGGGACCGGTCGGCAGAGATCGCCCGCCGCGTCACCGAATTGACTCCATCGGCACCGATCACCGCATCAGCCCGGCCCTGCCTGCCATCCGCCGCTTGCCAGGCAACGCAATCGGAAGACGGTTCCAGCACTTCGATGTCACAGCCTGTTATGATTTCAATGCCGGCATCAATGACCGCATCCCGCAGGCACGTGATCAATGCACTGCGCCTGAGCAGGATGTAATCCATTGCTCGTGGGGCAGCGAGATGCGCAATGGCCAGATCACAAATCGGTCGACTGGTGGCAAGATCCGCAAGACTGATCCGTTCGGCAGCGACTGCAGCCCCAGCGAGACGGTGGTCAGCCACCCCCAGCGCCCGCAGGACTGTCATGCCATTGGGCGTGATCTGCAGACCGCCCCGGCCCTGATCAGGATCACCATAACGATCCACGACCTGGCACCGCAAACCAAACTTCCGGCATGCAAGGGCCATCGCAAGACCGGCCGGTCCGGCGCCGAGGATCAGAAGCATGCGGACGGATCAGTGGTTTTGACGCCCGGCCGGGATGCCAGACCGCTTAACGGATACACCATGGGCACCTCCACGGGGTGTATTGATTCTCAGGAATTCCTCTCTACAATCACTACAGGAAACAGCCAAAGATGGGGATTGCAATATGTCCGAAGGATATCCATCTCGTGTCGTCATTCGTTACCCGGGTTCGGAGACAGGGCCTGATCATGCCTTTCCACCGGATCTGCCATGATCAGCCCATCGATAATCGGATCTGACAGATGCTGATTGTGCTGGTTCTTGTCATTGTCGGAGCCCTGCTCGGTCACTGGCATGCCCGGCGGCTGGATGGTACCAGGCATGACCGCCTCCATTACAGTGTCGTCTATGCAATTCTGTTTGGCCTGCTCGGCCTGTTTGCCGCTCTCCTGCTTGGCCACTTTCTTCCCTGAGGGAGTGAGGGCAGTCTGATGAATGACGGTACCCCCTGCCCTGTGTCGGCCAGAAAAATTCCCTGTCGCCATCGCGTGCGATCGGATGATCGAATCTGCAACATGACAGCAACGGCAAGAGGCATCGTTGGTGGCCTGCTTGGGTGCCTGCTGGCCGCGTGTGTGACAACGACAGCACCGCCAGAGGTTTCAAGTGTTGAGGTTCAGCAGGAAGCGGTCATTCAGGAACAGCTCGTTCGCCGGTCAAGCGGGGTTGCAGCAGACACACAGCGGTTTTCACGTGGACACGCTGCAGCCAGCCTGCGCGCCAACAGCATCCATCGAAGGCTGATGCAGGCCAATGTGGACTCCTGTTCCCGGCAGACAACCGATATTGGTGCCCTGGTCGCCAACCGATCCGGTTTCGGGTTTCGCCTCAACTCCACAGATCCGACATACAACCCCTCCTGGAATCGCCTGTACCCCACGGATGAATACATGCGGGTCATCGAAGTGCAGGCAATGGCCCCGGCAGCATGGGCCGGACTCAGGAAGGGAGATATCATCACTCACATCAACAGCATCCCCCTTGGCACAGACCGGTACGCCAATGCAACGTACCGTCGTGAAATCCAGGGCACTGACAGGAAATCACTGCGTATCTGGAGGAATGGTTCCGAACAGCAGATTGATCTCTACCCGGAAACAATCTGCGACATGCCACTGATCATTCTGAATGAAGACACGAAGAATGCCTTTGCCGATGGTCAACACATCTATCTCTATGCCGGTCTTGAAGATGCTCTGGAGGACGACACCCAGCTTGCCATCATCATCGGACATGAAATGGCGCACAACACACTCGGACACATTGATTCGACAATCGCTCTTTCGGCACTCGGCGGATTGATCGCCTCGGCATTTGATCCGTCCTTCAAGGAGCTTGGGCAGGATTTGGGTGCGATCGCCTTCTCGCAGGAATTCGAGTCGGAAGCGGATTATGTTGGCGTCTATTTTGCTGCACGTGCCGGCTTTGATGTCTCGCAGGCAGCCGATTTATGGCGACGCATGGCACTCATCAACCCGGCAGCCATCCATGTACCAAGCCTGACACATCCCTCCACAGCCAAGCGCTACAACACAATCCGCAAGACAAGCCAGGAAATTCAAATGAAGCGGAATCTTGGACTGCCCCTGCGCTACGAGTTGCGTTGACCCGCACTGAATGCCCGAATCCGTGTGTTACAGACCGCCTGCAGGGTCCCGGTCAAATTGGCCCATCATGCATAGGGAGGAGCAGAATGGCTTCTGCGCCACTTCGAGGCGCAAAACCCGGGAACGCCCCCTGCTGTGATCCGTCCGGTCGGCTACCCGGTCGTTTGTGCGATCACAACAGCATCATTGAGAGCCTCACGAAACACCTTGAAACTATGGGAGGTATTGACCGTTGGATTGATATGTTCACCGATATTTTCAGCGGCTTGCAACTTGGCCAGCCCATTCCTGAAATAACCTTTTTTCTGCAGAACCCGTTCGAACGCCTCCCATGTTCCACCTGTGATCGCGTCGGGGTTTCGGTAGCGGGCCCGGCCCGGAATATTCGGCGATACGTTGGGGTAAGCCTTGCGCACTGCCTGCCAGTCGCCGAAATACCAGGCCTCCAACTCTTCAATCGCAATCCGGGTAACAATCTGCCAATCGGAGCCGCTGCCGGACTGCCGGGACCGAAGATGGGTCTGTATGCACATCTCCTCAAGTCTGGACTTGAGTTCGTGGCAGTCGTCGCTGTCGCAATCCACGACCACAAAGATGCGGCACCCGGCTGGCATCCAGTCCGCGTAACCCCTGAGGCGGTTCTGCAATTTTCGCAAAAGAGCGGCCTTGCCCTGATAAGAGTAAATCCGGAATGAAGAATCCTCTGGCAAAAAACCGGTAGCCAAGCGTCAAGAAAGGCTCCCATGGAGGGTTCTTCCACATGGAACTCAAGATGGGAAGCCGACATACCGGTTTCAGTCTCCGGTCTGCTGTGGCATTCTGCGCGTGGTCAATGGATCTCCGACCCCGAAATGCCCCTCCATCCAGAGATCGCCCAACAGGGCGCCGGCATTCATGAACGCCTTGATTTTTTTTATCATTGTTCGGGAAATAACATCGAGTGTAGCCGTATTGGTCACGCCACAGCACTCGCACTTCACTGGGGTGAAGCGCGTCAAGAAAGAACGGTGAATGCGTGGTGGCGAGGATCTGCGTCGCCTCGGTTGCAGTCCGGTATTCTTCTGCCAATCCATGGAGAAGACGAGGATGGAGGAAGTTCTCCGGCTCCTCAATGCCGATGAACGGCGGCGATGCCGGGTCGCGCAACAAGACCAGATAGGCAAGCATCCTCAGCGTCCCGTCCGACGCAAAGCGGGCCATGACCGGCTCGGAGAACGGTGCATCCCTGATTTTCAGCAACAGCCGTCCGTCCGGCATCGGGTCCGCTGTCACCGCGTCAATCCTGGGGACCCGCTTGCGAAGCTGGTGGAAAATGGAATTCAGACGCACCGGATGCTCTTCCGAAAGATACTGAATCACATTGGCGAGATTGTCTCCGGTCCTGCTTAACCGCTCCTGCGGTCCTGCTTCGGGCTGACCCCTGGCATCTTCAGACAAGAGGTGGGAGATGTGCCACCCCATGATAAAATTGCGCAGGGCGACGACACTGGGATTTTCTGCCAACTGGCCGAGTGCATTGACCGCGAGTGCGTCTGGAGAACCCAGCGGGACCTCGACCCGCCTATCCTGGACATCCGGCACCTCTCCTGAAACGACCCGCGCGGTTCCGTGAGTGTAGTTGAGAAACCTGAAGGGTGCTCCGTATTTCCTACGCTTCCACCGAAGCCATTCTCTCACCACAACAGGTTTGCCTTCCGTTTCATCGACCTGGAGATGATAGGTTGTTAGGGGCGCGTCCGGTTGTTCCCGATACCCGATTTCAATCAGTGTCGGGCCTTCTCCGCCGCGGGACTTCAACTCGCGCGACCGGCCCCGTTTATCCCAAGCCCTGCGCAATCCGCTCTCGAAACATTCGGCCAGAAAGGCGAAGACATCGAATACGGTGGATTTGCCGCTGCCGTTCGGGCCAAGCAGCACGGTGAGGGGTGTCAGGTCCTTCAGCTCGATGTCCCGCAGGGCACGAAAATTCTGAACCTTCAGGCGTTCGATTCTCGGCAGTGCAGCGTCCTGCGATATCGTCGGGTGCATCGGACTGGCTCCATATCTCTGCAACGTCCCTGTCCACGTAAATTATCACCGGATCATCATTCATGCCATCAGCCGGACAGAATCGCTGCAAACGGGTCCAAGACCCATGCAATTGACCCGGAATGGTCCCGAAAGTCATCAACGGGCAGCGGTAAACGTGACAACCCTCCCTGTACGCTTCATCGACCGCACGACCTCACAACCGGGTTCATCGGGGCTTTCTGTTCAGAGACAGGGCCACCGCCGAGCGTTGTCATTCTCTCTCCGCCGATTCCCTCGTGCACGGTCGTCCGCGTCGTGTCGATGCCAGCTGACGGCACCGGCATGCTCATGAACCGGGATCGTTCCCGGGCCATGAGGCAGAAATCCGGTTGGGCCCAAGCGCGGTCTCGGCTGTGATCGTCACGGGCAGCGTGACCAGTGCAGCGGCGTGGGCCCGTGTCAGAGTGGTTGATTGCCTCCCCATCCGGCGGGAGCATCCCTGTCACAAATTACCTCAAACCGAAATCCTGCTGTTTTCCGCCCTCCCCATATACAGTGGGCCAACCGGGCAGACGGGGCATCTGGCAACAGAACTCCGTCAAACGGATCGCTTGCCCAGATGAGGCCGCCCTGCAAGGCTGATCAGTGATTTTGCCGCTTTACCGAGTTTGGAACGGGCATTCCGGATCAGCAGGCGGAAGGCATGCGCCCGGAGCGCGTGCGCCCGGTCAATGATTTCCTGGGAACTGGAACAGAATTGATCCTGGGGATACATCGTGGTTTCCTTTCTGTTGGGACACGGAAACAGTTGGTCCCCCATAAGGCAGGAAACAATTGCCGATATTGCAAGGACGGGTTGCAGAAAGTGCAGGAAATGACGTGCCTGATTCGTCAGTGGCCTTGCGGCACTGCGACTGGTATCTGTCAGATTCTCCGCCGGGGAGTCATTTCAGCTGGCAAGGTATCCGACCCGCGGGCCGGCAGCAGATGCCCTGAGGAGATCCTCGACATATCCGGATTCAGATGAGCGGCAGACAAGACGGGCCTCACCATCCGTTGTCATCCAGAGGGAGGCTGCAACCTGACCGAAGCGGGTCCGGCGAAAAGTGCCGCTTCCAAAGGCTTCCGGTGCAAGGTTCACTGGTGTTTCATGCGCCAGGACATCGCGCATATCCGGTCCGCTGATGCAAAAAATGGTCCGCATTGACGATGTGTCCACCACAAGCGACGCTGTTGCGGACAGTTCTGCCTCAAGTGTTTCCATGCGATCGGGCAGATCGTCCCTATCAAGAATGAGGAGCAGTTCATCGGGCGACATCCACGCGACCGAATGGTCTTTGTTGGAGACAATTGCCCCGGGAGAGGGAACCTCAAGACCTGTTGCTGTGGCAAGACATTCCCGGACATCCGGTGCTGCCAGATCACAGCGCAGTGTTATCATTCCGGGTTCGTGAAGGCGCCCGATGGTGGTGTTCTCAGCCACGCAGCTTCTCCCCATCCGGATCATGGAAGACAGGGCTGGTAACCCGGGCTTGAAATGATTGATCATTGGCCGACAATTCAATGACATCATCAGTGCGACCCCGCCCCCCGGCATGGA
>JAPOSK010000066.1 GCA_026709725.1 Paracoccaceae bacterium
AGGCGTCTGGGCTCCGCAGTGGTTTGAATTTCAAACTGAGCCACTACCCAAATTTAACACCCGCCCGGTCATCAGGTGGCGTGGAACGGATACTTCAGGCTGACTGCGTGCCACAGACGATCAAGAGATCGATTCGTCAGGGCGACCGGAGAGTCTCCTGCCGCTTCTGGCAGGGCCAACGGAACCGCAGGCACGGGCGTTCACGCTTCTGGAGATTAACGGGTCTCCGCCCGGTCCTCCACCGGACGGAGACCCGGATCCGGCCCCTGCCCCCTCTGCATGCCGGCCTCCTCTGCCCTCCGTCCGGCCCATGCGCCCGCCCCGCAAACCCCTCCTCCGGATGATGCGAAGGGGAGCAGGCCCGGGATGACCGCCCCTCCGTCGTCGCCCGGCCGCGCAATCAGGGAGCGGATGGCACGCCGGTGCACGGTTTCCGGATCCTGCTGGATGATCTTGGCACCATCACCCGCAAGACCGTCGAGTCCTGTCTCGAAAACACGCAAGCCTTCCGGATGATCACACGACCGACACCCTTGCAGGAACGAGCCCTCGATTGGCTGGGGATCCGGCGCAAGCAGTCCGGGTCGATCCCCTTCCGGAAAAATCGGACCTGTTCAGGATCGGTGGCGTGCGCTGATCGGGCTCTGGAGGTTCGGGCTAAATCACATCGCCGTCATGCAGCAGGCGCAGGAAATCACCGTATGGAAGTATGTCAATGCCATCTATGCGGCGATGATCCTGCTCAGCACTCACAATATAAGCGGAACGTGGAGAAAATTCACCAATGAAGGCCCGCATCCCCCGCAAATCACGATGACGGACACGGGTCTTGACTTCGACCGCAACTTCACCATCGCCGAGTATGAAATCGACCTCGAGTCCCGACTTGGTGCGCCAGAACCGGATCGAATGATCCTGTTCACGGTAACCGCGGGCGGCAATGAGCTCAAGTAAAATGAAATGTTCAAAGGCGCGACCGAATTCAGCCCCGGTCTGATGATCAAGGGAACTGCCGCATATCTGGCACGCCACGCCTGTATCAAAGAGGTAGAACTTGGGAGTCGAGGTAATGCTTTGGCGACCGCTTTTTCGGTGAAAGGGCTGGATTCGATACCCGACAAGGCTGTCCTCCAGGATATCAAAATAGGTCTTGACCGTTTTTGCATCGACAGCACAGTCACGGCTGATCGAAGCATAGTTGAGCAGCTCTCCATGACAGAATCGTAAACTCTCGAAAAAACGAACAAAGGCCGACGCATTGCGGGTGGCGGCCTCATTGACAATCTCTTCCGTGAGATAGTCACGCACATAGGCTGCGAGCGAGCGCCTGTAATGCGGTTGGTCGTAGATTGATGGGAGCATCCCCCGATTGAGTGCTTGCAGCAAGTCAAATTCCGGTATCTCACGCCAGCTCAACGGGAACAAATCAAAACGCCAGGCCCGACCACCGAGCAGATTGACCCGGGCCCGTCGCAATCGCCGTGTACTTGAACCGCAAAGGATGAATGACAGACCCCGACTCTCGATGAGGCGATGCACCTCATCAAGCAATGACGGAACCTTTTGAATTTCATCAATAATGATTGGTCGTCCCAGAATCCCGGGAGACATCCGGGCAAGTCTTTCTCCAAGCCGTGCGGGCCGTGCACCCAGCGACAGGGCATCATCCGAGTTGAGGAGATCCAAATGGAAGCTTTCCGGGAATTTTTGTCGCAGTAATGTCGATTTACCGGTTTGCCGTGCACCCCAAAGAAATGCAGACTGACCACGCGGTAGATCCATAATCAATTGTCGTTGATAACTCATCGGGATCATTCCCCCGAATAGTTCTACCAATCTGGATTGTATTCCTGATTAGTA
Organism: Paracoccaceae bacterium; assembly: GCA_026709725.1. Lineage (GTDB taxonomy): Bacteria > Pseudomonadota > Alphaproteobacteria > Rhodobacterales > Rhodobacteraceae > MPNP01. The sequence goes on from JAPOSK010000066.1 coordinate 1,861, forward strand.
TGGCAGACAATTAGGGCCTGTTGACACCCACCGCCCCGCAATCACGCCAGCCACCCGATCAATGAAGGCCGGGACGCTCACCACCGTCCCGCCTGCCCGTGTCGCAATCCCCCGGAACTCCTTGCGTTTCGCGAAGACGTTCCCGATCTGGTGCCGCCGGCCCTCCGGATCCCGGTCAGGCTCCCCATCACGGTCCGTCTCTTCCGGGCCGGAATGACGGCCCTGATTCCCCGTGCCTCGAGATCGGCAAGCAGACTGTCCACCTCTGCGGCCCTGCCCTCAATGAGGGCCCCGCAGTCGAGATCGGCAAGCACCGCATCCGCTCCCCATCCAGTGGGCCGGGTAGGGTCATGGGCCCCACCGGGGAGGATGGTGAAGCGGACGAGAGAGCCGAGGGCATCCGTCACCGCCACGATCCTGGGGGTCAGACCGCCCCGGGAGCGGCCGATGGCCTGGCACCCCCCATCCCCTTGATCCCTATTGGGCGCCGGCGGCCTTGGCATGGGCCGGAGGGTGGTGCCACAGGTACAGACGTCTTCGAGATCGAACGCCGCCGACAGGGCATTGAACAGACGCTCGAACACACCGTTCCTGGCCCAGCGCCGGAAGCGCTGGAAGACCGGGTTCCCCTTCAGTGGGTCAGGGTGCCGGGCCGAAATGCGGGGGCAGGTCGCGCCAGGGGGCGCCCGTGCGCCCGGGAGATCAGGGGAGAGGCCAGAGGATGGCCTCGAGAAAGAGACGGTTGTCCCTGGCGGTGCCGCCGGGGTCGCCGGCCTTGCCGGGACAGAGGGGCGCGATCCTGGCCCCCATGTGATCGGTGAGGATGGTTCTGTCGGAATTCATGGCCCGGATTCATGGGTCTGCTCCTGCCGGATGATGCCGCCATTTTTGGCGTGCTGTTGGGGTCTGGAATAGCACTGGAATCGGGATCGATCAGGGGGAGTGTCAACAGGCCCTAGTCCAGCAGATGAGGAATTCAAGGATGCTGTTGTTTATTTGATAATAGCATAGAACAAAGAGCCATGGCTGCTTGACACAGCTGACGCTTGTATTATGCGAGAGCCCCAGATCGAATTTATAAGGGGCAAATTGTTGGTATTGCTTTGGCGGGAAAAACGGCTCTCCGGATCAAGCACGACAGTTCCAGAATCGTCCGGCGTCTACGCTATAGGCCATCTCAAAAAGTGCCATGGTCTTGAGATATATCGCGAGTACGTCTATATTGGAGAGACGAAAAATCTGAAGCGACGGCTTGGTGAACACCTGCCCACGACGGAACAAAATGCGGGACTTAGAGCCCATATTCAAAGTAACTATGAAACAATGATATGTTGGTATGTTCCGGTAGATGTGGACCAAGCTAGAAGCATCCAAGACGAACTAATCCGGCTAATCCAGCCAAGATTCAACACAGTCGGAATTTAGAGATTCTTAGGAGAGGTGGATGTCAAACGATATGGAAGATATTCGTGAGCTTGACTATGAGTTGCAAGATATTGAAGATCACGAGAGAAGGAAAAAGCAGGTGCTTGCACGCCTGCTCGACGGTTTACAAAACAAGGGGAACCATCATCTGGCCATTCAGGTCAATATGGGCGAAGTCCAATCCTACTTAACCTCGGTTAGTCTCAGTTGGGTGGCTGAAATGGTTGGGTTCGCCAGCGACCTTCCCAGTTTTCGTAGAGACGAAGAAGATTCTGCCGTTCCTAAAGCTTATTCTGATGATCTGGAATTAAGGCAACAGCGCACCCCGGATTGGACCCGCCAACGTGATATTGCGACCTATTTAGCAAGTCGTCGGCATCATAAGTTTCCTGCGCTTCTATTGGTTGGCTATCAGACTTGGGTATATGACGATAGGAGCGAGAAATGGGGAGAGGATCGCCGTGCAATGTCAGATAGCCTAAACATTATGAGTCTAGATTCAACCGGCATGTGCTGGGAATTGGACGATACGAATACTAACTTCTACGCTCTGGATGGACAGCACAGGCTCATGGCGATTCTGGGCTTACGCGAACTCATCCAGAGTGGTCATCTGCCAGCTCGCGACAAGAAGGGTAATTTGAAATCCGCTGGCGGACTTTCGCGTGATGAAATTATTCGGCAAACCAATGAAGACAAAGTCGAAGCCCACGAGCGACTTCAATGTCTTATGAGGGAGCGAATTGGTGTTGAGATAATCCCTGCGATACGCAGGGGAGAAAGTGAACAAGAAGGACGCTTACGGCTCCGGCAGATGTTTGTAGATGTAAACGAACATGCCAAACATCTTACCAAGAGCGAACTGAGTCAGCTCGACGAATCAAATGGATACCGCGTCGTTGCCCGTAGACTACTTGCTAAACACAGCCTATTGGGTACCCCGCCGGGTACCCCGCCTCTGCCAGATGGCAGAAACAAGGTTGAAATCAAAAACATACAACTGAACGATAGTTCGGACTGCTACACGACCTTGAGCACCATAGTAGAGATCGTGCGTGCTTACCTAAAGGAAAACACAAGCTTGGACGCTCGTGACAAGTATGCTGCTTGGGACAATCTGATTGTCAAAAAAGTCTCAATACGACCCGAGGACTCCGAACTAAATGAAGCTACTAGGGATATGATAGAATACTTTAATCTGTTGGCAGATATCCCCTCCCATCGGGCGTTTATCCAAGGCAAACCTGCTGGCGAAATTAGGCGACCAGATCCAGGTGATGACAATATTCTCTTTCGCCCACTGGTCCAAGAAGAGCTTGCCCGCGCTGTAGGCATTCTTGCTGCTAGAGGTTTTTCTCCAAGGAATGTCTTGAAGACGCTCGCCGCAAAGGAGAGCGAAGGTCATTTAAAACTTACGGATCGGAAGGGACCTTGGTTTGGGGTATTGTGCGATGTTGAAGAAAAGATGCGGCGGCATAAGAAAAACAAAGATATTTGTTGTCGTCTGCTGGTGTTTCTCCTTGGTGGAGGGGCGGAGGATGATATCGAACGTGAGCAACTTCGAGAGGATTTTGCGAAGCAGAGAATCATTGATCTTGAGAAGGGGACTGCAATTAACCATGATGGGGAGACTGTGAAGATAGATCAGGTTCAGCTACCCAATCCTTGGCGATGATCGCGAATCAGATTCAATCAAGGTGCCAGCCGCCGGACATAGATAGCGCAGCATATCCTTCCCTGGGTGCAATAGACAGGATAGGTGCTACATTTTGCCAATCGCCGGACAACCCCAGATGCGTGAAAGAAATTCAAGACTATCGGTCATTCCGAATGCGTTGCCTTGCTACAACCTTGGGCATTGTTTATGAGTGCAAACCGCCACCAAATGTTATTGTCAGCGTCCGGCTAAAGCGTTTGGACAGTATTCGCCGGAAGCTGAATCGGGCCAGTGCAAACTTTAAACTGGGCGGACTCGACGACGTCATCGGTGTCCGTGTCATCTGCCAGAGCTTGTTGGATGTTCGGGACTTCAGTTCACGCATTGAGAAGATACCCCAATCTCGCTTGAAAGATTATGTCGATAACCCAGCAGTAACTGGATATCGTGGAGTGCATGGTATTTTGGCTTTTCCTCAGCCTGCGGGCGCAGGAATTGAGCTTCGTGCACGCTTTGAGGTCCAGGTCCGTACCTATTATCAGCATCGATGGGCTGTGTGGTCGGAGTCGCACGGTGAAGCGGTGAAGGTTGGAGCAGGCAATAGTGATGAGCACAGGCGCCTGTTTCAAATTTCGGAGAGAATCGCACAATGGGAAATAGACAATCCTGATGTGATTCAGACCAATCTTCCACAAAGTGTCGGGGCGCGTTCGATTGCTGTGTGCTGGAAGCCGGAGCATGGTCCTGCGAGGCTCGATTTTTTTGATGAGGATGTGAAAGCAGCCATAGATTGGCTGCAATACTTAGAGGAAAAGCACACCGAACGGAGGAGGGAAGCGTTGTTATTAGTAGGACTTGCCGAGCATTCTGAGAGGAAGAGTTTGATACAATTGACGCATCCTCTCTATACTGGTGTTCGTGTCATTGATCCAAACTACTGGATGCCTGATAGAACGCCTGATTAGGTGGGGGTAACCTCTTCAAAAGATAAAATGATCAGCCATTCGAATCATCGTAAGGCCCTGATTGCATCTGCGAGTAAGTGCCAATTTATATTGGGTGTCATGTGACACCATGATATTCTTATGGCACCTGAAACACTGCTCACTGGCAGGCCCATCGCTTGAAGCACATGGCTCGGCTTATAGCTTTGCGATGTGCATGCGGAGCCGTTGGATACAGCGACAAGATGCTTAACGGCAAGCATGAGAGCTTCGGAATCAATGCCTTCGATAGAAAAGTTAAGAACATGCGGGAGACAAAGATCAGGATCACCGTGAATTCTGATGCCAAGTGGTGCAAGAGCCGCCAGAGCCTTTTGGCGAATTGCGATGCAGCACTCTTCCCGCTGTGCAGCATCGTGCCCGCCCGTTCTTGCCGCCTCGCCCAGACTCGTGATCAGTGCTGTCGGTAATGTGCCTGGTCTCAGTCCATTTTCCTGTCCGCCACCGTAGAGCAGGGGAGTAAGCGGGGGACGTTCGAACCCACGGCGCCGCGCAATCAATGCGCCGACTCCGACTGGTCCGTAGATCTTGTGCGAGCTGACGCTTATCAAATCAATGCGTCGTGAGCGCAGCGGCACCAAGTCCTTACCGAATCCCTGTGCGGCATCGACATGGAAAAACGCATTATGCCCATCCATCTCTCTTGCAATTTTGTCAATGGGTTGTCGGACTCCGGTTTCATTGTTCACGTGCATAACTGATACTAGTAGCGTGTCGGGGCGCAGAGCTGATCGTATGTCTTTCGGCGATACAGATCCAGTTCGATCAGCTTTTAGCACTGAAACCTCGAATCCTCTCGCTTCAAGCATTTCCACTGGTTCAAGCACAGACTTATGCTCGATTGAAGTTGTAACCAGATGACGTTTACCAGACGTATCGCCGAAAGGTGCTAGCCCAAGAATAGCGATATTGTTGCTTTCAGTGGCACCGCTCGTGAAAAGTACTTCGTCTGAACTAGCGTTGACTACCTTAGCAACTTGCAGCCGTGACCATTGCACAGCACGTTTGGCTCGCAAACCGAATTCGTGAGTTCTGCTGCCGGGATTGCCAATCTCGTCACATGACCACTGTATAAGTTTCTCACGTACTGAAGGTTCGAGAGGAGTCGTGGCATTGCAGTCCAGATATACACATTCGGTCATTATGTATGCATACTCTAAC
>JAPOSK010000375.1 GCA_026709725.1 Paracoccaceae bacterium
TTTCTGTGCCAGCGCGATGTCACCGGAAAAATCGACGCAGTGAAATCATGTCGGCAAGGGCAACTGATCAAGTGAGCAAGGCCGCGATGCCGTTGCGGACAGATGGCGGTCATATCGCCGCATCACCAAACGCGCGATGGTGCGCAATTTCTCGGCAGCGGGCGACAGGGACCGTCCGTTGTATGTCACGATGCCAAGCTGGCGACAGACCGTTGGCCCGGCAATGGGAATTGTAGCCAGATTCAGGTCTTTCCGGGAAATCCGGATCAGTGTTGGGATTGCGGCAATCCCTGCGCCGATGCCAACAAGACCCAATTGCGAGTGGAAATGGCCGACTTCGAAATCGATGGAAAAGGAGTCGAACAGCGCGCCAAGGTTGCGTTTCAGGAGTTTTCGTGTCCCGCTTTCCGAACGAAGAAAGATCAGTTGCTCACCGACAATCTCCTCCCAGGTTGTGGATACCGCCCGTGCCAGGGGATGCGATGCATGACAGGCCAGAACAAATTGATCGTTGATGAGGGTTTCAAACTCCAGCTCCGGATGACCGTCACCAAACTGGGCCAGAGCCAACTCGGACTGTCCGATTCGGACCTTCTCCATGGCTTGCGGACTCGAGTCCTCGTGCACACGGATTCGAATATCGGGATGGGCGGCTTTGTACTCCTCAAGAATCTTGGGCAGGAGCGTGTCCGAAATCGTCATGTTGCAGGAAAATGAGACAATGCCCTTTCTGACCTGAATACGTTCACTGATGTCGTCGAGCGACTGATGGAAGTCCTCAACGATTCGTCTTGCTTTCGGCAGGAATTCCTGCCCGAGCGTTGACACCCGAACCGAACGGGTCGTTCGATCAAGAAGCCGGGCACCCAGCGTATCCTCAAGTTTCCGTATGCGTCGGGAAATCGCAGGTTGGGTGATGTGGAGTTCCTCGGCAGCAAGGGCAAAACTGCCCAACCGCGCCACTGTTTCAAAAGCCTTGATTTCGCTCAGGGTCGTGTCGTGAATCATTTTTCATACAAAAATCTTATCAATAATTGTTATCTTTTCATTTGTGTCATGTTTTGTGCTCTGTCAAGGTTTCTGCATTGACAGAGTCTGTTGCGGCCTGCCTGAGCTCTGGAGCGGGGGTGCAACCCGATAATGGAGGAAATCAATGTTTCTAAACATCAAAACACTTCTCTTTTGCGCGGCTGCCGCTGTTGCCGGTACGGCACCGTTTGCGGTCCAGGCCAACGATTTCACCCTGGAAGGCAAGACTGTGACGTGGATTGTTGGCTTCAGCGAGGGTGGGGGCACTGATCGCTTGACCCGTGTCCTGCAAACCAAGCTGAGCGACCACCTGCCGGGCAATCCGAATGTCATTGTCCTGAACAAGCCGGGTGGGGGCTCCGTTATCGCTTCCAACGATTTCCACAAAAATGCTCCGGCCGATGGCACGACGCTGATCATGGCCTCGACCTCGACCCTGTTGCCGGTGCTGTTGGGCTCCAAGGTCGCTGAATATGATCCGAATGAATGGGTGGCCATCACCGGCTTTGCCCGCGGTGCAACAATGTATGCCATCAGTGATGAGCTGGGTCTCAGCGGCACCGACATGCAGGCCGACTATGAGGCACTGAAATCGGCCAACATTCGCTTCGGGACAGAAACACCGCTGTCAGCCGAACTGCTTGACTTTGTGTCCATGGAGATGCTGGGGGTTGATGCCCGCTATGTCTTCGGCCTGTCATCGAAAGATGCTGAAGCCGCTTTCCAGCGTGCGGAGATGAACGTGAACACCGACAACACACGCTCATACCTCAAGGACTATGGCGACGACCCCAAGGTAAACCCGGTGTGGTCCTATGGTGTAATTGATGCCGCTGGTCAACTTCAGCGCGACCCGGACCTGCCGGATATCCCAACCTTCCCTGAATTCTACGAAGCCGTAAGGGGTGAATCTCCCTCAGGAACAGCTTATGAACTGCAAAAATCACTGATGAACGCCAAGGTCATGCTATCCAAGGCCGTGATGCTGCCCAAAGGGACGCCAGACCATATCCGTGACGTATACATCAAGGCTCTCAAGGCCGTGACATCCGAGCCGGATGTGGTGGCCGCCCTGCCCCGTGAGATTGGTTCCATGCCTCTCAATTTCGGTGACGAGACCCAGCGAGCCATGGCCCTTGGGACCCAAATGGCGCCAGAGGTCCGCGCGTGGGCAGCACGGTTCCTTGAGGAGCGGTTCGACACATCGCTCGACTGAGGCGCACAACGATCGCACGAGACGGGGCGGTCTGCGACTGCCCTGTCCTGTCCTGTCTGCAGTTCCTGATTGGACCGGCACTGTCATGATGACTATCGCGATAGATGTCATCAGAATCGAACGGGAGCTCCGGACCCGCTGCGCACGGTGGTGCTAGCGACATGGCGGAATCAGCACTTCTGGCCCTTGCCCAGTTGACCACGACCGGGACACTGCTGGCATTGTTTACCGGTGTCGTGGTCGGTCTCATCGTCGGTATCCTGCCGGGATTGGGTGGAACGGCCGGTCTTGCCCTGCTGTTGCCGCTGGTCTTCGGGATGGACCCGAATGCGGCTCTGGCATTGATGATTGGTCTCGTCGCCGTGACCACGACGTCGGACACATTTCCTGCCGTCCTCATGGGCATACCCGGAACATCAGGATCACAGGCCACTGTCCTTGACGGCTTCCCAATGACAAAGAAGGGAGGGGGAACGCGGGCACTGTCCATCGCATTCGTATCCTCGCTTGTTGGTGGAGTCTTTGGTGCATTCGTTTTGTCATTTGCGGTGTATTTCGCCCAGCCCGTAATCCTGCAGATCGGTTTTGGTGAGCAGTTCATGCTTGTCATTCTGGCCCTTTCCATGGTGGGGATCCTGACGGGCAGCAACATATGGAAGGGTCTCGCGGCCTGTTCCCTGGGACTCCTCCTGGGAGCGTTGGGGTCGGCGCCACTCTCGGGTGTCCAGCGAGCGACTTTCGGGGTGGAATACCTCCTGGATCCCTTGCCACTGGTCGTCATGGGTCTCGCGATGTTTGCAACGCCCGAGATCGTTGACCTGCTACGGCGTCAATCAAGCATTTCCGAAACAGGCACACTGTCAGCAACCGGCTGGCTGCAGGGTCTCAAGGACTGGGGACATAACTGGTGGCTTGCACTGCGCTGCTCAATGATCGGCTCAATCATCGGAGCATTGCCCGGTCTCGGCGGCAGTGTTGTTGACTGGATTGCCTACGGACATGCTGTTCAGTCTACCAAAAATCGTGAATCCTACGGAACCGGAGATCCCCGGGGCATTGTCGCACCCGAATCAGCCAATAATGCCAAGGAAGGCGGCGCATTGATCCCCACCCTGCTTCTCGGCATCCCGGGTTCGGGCAGCATGGCCATCCTTCTCGGCGGACTGGTCCTGATCGGTATTGAGCCAGGAAAGGACATGATCGACAACAACATGGACAAGGTCTATCTGATGATCTGGTCCATTGCTGCCGCGAACATCCTTGGTGCGGGGATCTGCTTCTTCCTGGCACCACAGATCGCCCGAATTACAACAATGCGTTATGTCCTGATTGCGCCGTTCATGATCGGACTGATCTTTTTCGCCGCCTTTCAGGCGACCCGCAGTTGGGGCGACCTGATTGCTCTTCTGCTCTTGAGCATACTTGCAATCTATATGAAACGGTTCGGTTGGTCGCGGCCAGCGCTTCTGATCGGTTTCGTCCTCTCAGAACGCGTTGAAGCGTCGGTCTATCAAACCGTGACGCTCTACGGGATCACATTCCTTGAGCGACCGATCGTGCTTGTTCTGCTGGCTCTGACCCTCACATCGATCGCGCTGGCCATTCTCTTCAAGCCATCGGCTGCAGAAGCCGTGACGGAGGAGGGCCCGCACACGCATCGACAACTCGGACCCCAGTGGCTCTTCATTCTCGGCGTCATCGCCCTTGCCGTCTACATTCTTGTCGACGGACTCCAGTTCAACCGCCTGACCGGTCTGTTTCCGATGGTGGCATCAATCAGCACGCTGGTCTTTCTAACCCCCGTTGTCATGACGATGCTGAGATGGCGGGCACCATCCGGTTTCTTCTATGATCACGAGCGCACCGCGGCGTCCGCTTCTGGTCGCTCCGCCGAGTTCTACATTGGCATGATACTCGTCATGCTGCTAGTGTCCGGTCTGATTGGCTTTGTTCTGGGCATTGCCACGTTCATTGCCTTCTTCCTGTACCGAAGTGCGGGGCAGCCCTGGTGGAAATCCGTACTTGGTGGGGCGGGATTCGTTCTGTTTCTTGCCATTCTTTCCGATCAACTTACGTTGCGATATCCAACAGGCTTGCTCCAGATGTTCGTCTCGCTTCCCTGGCCACTGCAATAGGAGCCAACACCATGCTGACCGATTCGATTCATGAGAGCGTGACAGACGAGCTCGTGGCCTTTGCCATCAGAACCCGCCTTGCCGACCTGCCAGAGGAGACGATTGCAATTGCCAAACGGTGCATTATTGATGGCACGGCCGTGATGATCGCAGGGTCAATGACACCCGCCGCCGCCATTCTGCGCACCTTCGCCCGCGAGGTCGGCGGGACTCCCAGGGCCCGCACATTAGGGAAAGACTCAATGCGGATTCCGGTGCATCTGGCCGCACAGGTCAACGGGATTGCCGGGCATGCACTTGACTGGGACGATACGGCTCTTTCCGAAGACAAATGCCGTTCGGTCCTCCTCCATCCAACGATACAACCCCTTGCTGCTGGCTACGCGGTGGGTGAGGAGCTGAGGGTTGCGACAAAGGACATCCTTGCGGCATTCATCATCGGCTTCGAAGTTCAAGTCAAGATTGCCGAGGCCATCAGCGCAGAACATTTCACCGGCGGCAGAGGGTTTCATTCCAGCGGCACCATCGGGATTTTCGGAGCGACCGTGACAGCCAGCAGACTGTTGGGGCTTAACGCCCGACAGACATCCAATGCCATGGCGATAGCATCGACAATGGCAGCGGGCGTCGGTGCCAATCACGGCACGATGGCCAAGCCGCTGAACATGTCCCGAGCAGCCGAGAATGGTGTGTCTGCGGCCAAGTTTGCCGCAATGGGCATGGATGGACCAGCACATGCCCTGGAAGCGGGGCGGGGATTTTTTGAAGCGTTCGGGGGTGGCTATGAACCGGAGAGGATCATCGGGAGGATGGGCAATCCTTTCGCCATCATTTCCCCCGGTGTCTCAATCAAGCCATACCCAAGCGGCGTTGTAGGCCATCCGGGCATGGACACAATGAAAAAATTGGTGGAGCAGCATGACATCAAGCCCGAAGCGGTCAAATCGGTCAGCGTTCGGACCGGCTCCAATGTCATCACACCCGGTCCCTTGCGCATCCCGCACGCTAACACCGCACTGGAAGCCAAGTTTTGTATTGCCTTTCAGATGGCCAGCATCCTCCTGCGCCGCAAGGCCGGACTCTCCGAATTTTCGGATGAATTCGTTCAGTCTCCCGCATGTCAGGACATGCAGAGGCGGGTGGATGTTGCCACTGATCCGGCGATCGACGCTTTGGGCAAAGACAAAATCGTTTTCAAGATCACCCTCACCATGCAGGATGGAGCGACGCTCAGCGAAGAATCTGATCGACATTACCGCGGCGGACCCCGAAATCCCCTGTCGGATGCGGAACTGGCAGACAAGTTCCGGGATGCAGCCCAATATGTCCTTGATGCAGACAGCATTGAGGCCTTCCTGACATTGGCTGGACGTTTCGAGAGTCTGTCTGATCTGGATCAGATACTGGATACGGTCACAGTGTAGTGCCCAGAAACAACCCTGACATTCGGGCCCCAGCCGGAACAACGCAAACGATTGCGGCCTATCTCATCTCCACAGCAAACCGGGCCCTGCCTGCCCACATCTCGCTCAAGACCAAAATGCACCTGCTCGATTCGCTGGCAGCGATCATTTCGGGGTCCCGCCTCAAAGCCGGAATGCTGGCAGCGGATTTCGTTGTCGCGCAGGGGGGCAATCCCGAATCAGTCGTGTGGGGAACCCGTCTCCGCACAACAGCCATCAATGCAGCACTGGCCAACGGAATGGCGGCGCATGCCGACGAGACCGATGATTCGCATCTTGCCGGACGTTTCCATCCCGGATGCGCTGTTGTCCCCGCTGCACTGGCAGTTGGCGAGGCACGGGCAAAGAGTGGCCCGGCTGTCCTCGCGGCCATCGCCGCTGGCTACGATATTGGAGCCCGTTTTTCGATCACCCTTGGCGTAACCGGACCGAGGACGATCACCCACAGCACCCACAGCATCGGCGCACTCTTCGGTGCCACGGCCTCAGCCATCGTCCTCATGGACTTCACCGTCGAAGAAGCCTGCTCTGCCCTCTCCTATGCCGTGCAGCAGGCAAGCGGGATTCCCTATTGGGAAAGGGATTGCGAGCATGTCGAAAAGGCATTCGATTTTGGAGGCATGGGTGCCCGCAATGGTGTGGCGGCGGCAGTGATGGTTGCCGCAGGGATGACGGGCGTCCAGGACCCACTTGAGGGGCCCTTGAACTACCTTGCGGCCTTCGCGGAAGATGCCGATCCGGATGCGCTGGTTCTGGACCTTGGGTCCCGCTTCGAAATCATGGAGGCCTCGATCAAGAAATGGTGCGTCGGGTCGCCCATCCAGTCCGCTCTGGATGCCGTGATGGCTCTGCTTGACCAGGGGCTGGACGTCGACAGTATTGAGGCGATCACTCTCATCATGCCGGATGATCGGCTGATGATTGTTGACAACCGGGACATGCCGAATGTCTGTCTGCAGCATCTGGTTGCCGTATGTCTGCTTGATGGCGACCTGACCTTCGAATCCTGCCATGATGCTGCCCGAATGTCCGACCCGGCCGTTCATGCCCTGCGCGACCGGATGACCGTTGTTCCATCCGGCGGGCTTGCACGGGCAAAACCCGCACGGCAGGCCATTCTGGAGATTCGTACACGGGATGGCGCAACCCATCGCCATCATACGACCACCGTCAGCGGCACACCCTCAAGCCCCATGTCAAAAGACGAGGTTCAGGCCAAAGCCCTGGACCTGATTTCTCCTTTGACTGGAACGATGTCTG
>JAPOSK010000476.1 GCA_026709725.1 Paracoccaceae bacterium
CCATAGGTGACACCCCAATGCCACTGCCGCAGGAAAACAGATTGAGCGTTGGATTGATTCACGGGAATCCGGAGCGGCTCAACACACGGAGCGAATACACTTGCCACAGGAATCAGTCCGCATCGCGAACCTGGTCCTATGGCGCGGCTGACGGGACTCGAACCCGCGACCTCCGGCGTGACAGGCCGGCACTCTAACCAACTGAGCTACAGCCGCTGACAAGGCGATCACCTGCGTTCTTGTGCAGGTGACAGTGAATCGGGGTGCTTATAGACATGCATATCCAGAATATCCAGTGAATTCCTCAACCATACGCACCCCGATTCCTGTCGCAAGACCAGGAACCCTGTGCGGGCCACTCTATCCCGATGCATTCGAACACGCAACTCCACACAGCCCGAGAGACAGTCTTCGGTATCGCATTGACCGGAACACGGTGGCCCGGATGCTCTCATGGTCGTGGTGGGTGATGAGAGGATCGAACTCCCGACCCCTTCGGTGTAAACGAAGTGCTCTACCGCTGAGCTAATCACCCTGACTCAAAACCAGAACGGCAGCGACAGATCCACAAGCGTAATGTCAGCGCCCTGCATCGGAAATTTTCATTTCAGGCAGACAGGGCACATGCCTCAAGGCAATCGCTGGAGCAAGCCTACCTTTCGATTTTTGACTCCATCTCGCCGTTCAGTTTCTGCGAATAACCTTCATTCTTGATCCTTGCCAGAATCTCCATCAAGTGCTTGGACTGTTTCTCCGATGGGATTTTTTCGGCATCTGCCGAGCGACCTGCAGAATTCCATCATCCTTGCTGGAAAGGAGGCGCTGATCAGTCGCCCAAGCATGGAGACTGCACCAAAAAATCTCTGCCCGCATTCACCACCGCGGTCTGCGCTTCAATTCCATTCAAGATTTTCCAATCTTTCTTGCCTGCACGTTCATTTTCAGCCACTTCTTGCAAGGAGATCAATTCCGCAATGAATTCATCAGGGAGTTCTATTGCCATATCTCTTGTTCTTGCCCAGCAAGCCTGTTTCTTGGCCCACTCGGTTATGTTGCTTATTCCCTCATGCGGGTTTCCGGCTTTCCCAATTCCCGAAACTGCGATTCCTCGTCCGCCCGGGACCATTCGGCGCGGTAGAGATCGGGCCAGTCCGGTTCTTCTGCGGAGACGCCGTTCAGGAAGTCGTAGTATTCCGAAGGGAGCTTGTGGGAGGGAAATAGTCGCAGGAAGCTGCGCAGCCTCATGGTGGCATGGGCCGAGCCTTCCTTCTCGATCGAGACCATGATCCTGTAGGGCGAGCGGCCATCCCCGGAACGGCATGAGGAAAACCCCTCCGCAAGTCCTCCGGGGCCCGAAAAGAGGTCCACGATTCCGATTGCGCTTGTCATGGTCCCAGACTATCTCCCAACCCGGAGCGGGGATCGTCCGGCAATTGGTGCACGCAAGGCAATGACTGACGTTTTCGACCGAAAAACACGCTCAAGGATCATGTCGAACATCCGCGGCAAGGACACGAAACCCGAAATAGAGGTCAGGAAGGCGCTGCACAAGCGGGGTTTCCGGTACAGGCTGCATGTCAAGGATCTGCCCGGCAGACCGGATATCGTGTTTCCGCGGTACAATGTGGCGCTTTTTGTCAACGGGTGCTTCTGGCACAGGCATCCCGGTTGCAGACATGCGAGCACGCCATCCTCGAATGAGAAGTTCTGGAATGACAAGTTCGAGCGAAACGTTGCACGCGACCGCCGCAACAAGGCAATGCTCGAAACCGCCGGGTTCCGGGTCGCCGTCATCTGGGAATGCGAAACGAGAGGTGACCGCCTCGACCCTACGATCGAGCGGATGACCCGCTGGATGACCGGCGTTGAGGATGCTCGGTGATCGGGGGTGGTCCCGTCCCATCGGCGACAGATCGCCAAGGCAGAATACCCCTGATCCGTCCGGGCGCCGCCCCCGCTCCGGAGCAGCGGCGGGTGTTGGATCAGGATCGGGAATCCGGGATGCCGATTCAGGGCGTATCGGCCGTCGATTTGCCGTTGGGGACTGCGACGCACCGACCGGAAACGGACCACGGCGGCCCGGGGCTCTGCGCCCCGTCGGCCCGTGATGCGGTCGGGATGCTTGAGGCGCGCTCCCGTCGGCGGAGCTCATGGAGGCGGCACTGGAGCGAATCGCCGCGGCCAATGATGCCGTCAATGCCGTGATCCACTTATGCCCGGAACGGGGCGGCGGGCGATTGCAACCCCGCCGGACCGGGCCACAAGCCAGGCGGACCATCCTGGCGGGCGGATCTGCCAATTGGGATCAAGGATCTCATCAATGGCACCGGGCCGCCCACCACCTGTGGCAGCCCGGCACTGATCGACAATGTGCTGGACACGAGCGATGCCCCGATCAAGAGAATTGAGCGGCGTGGCGGGGTAATGAGGGCAAGACCGACACACCCGAGTTTGGCACCAGCGGCCAACACATAAAATGCCGTCTTCGGCATGGCCCGCAACCCTTGGAATGGGGATTATACACATGAGTTGACATTACTCAAAATACCCAATGATATTCAGTTACTTGATGGATCGATAGAGTGTTTGGCAAGATTCAATATAAAAAATTGATTCTTTTGAACTAATTTAGATTCTGTCAACCAATCGATATAATCCACCTTGGAATACGGCATGCAATGCCGGTGGGTCTCCAACTCATCGGTCCGCCTTGGAGAGAAGCCAGATCGCTTCAGGTGGCACCGGCCCTTGAGGAGCGGCTGGAAGTGGGACCACCCCATTGATCCCCGGGAGGTGACGGGGCGTGCTGTTGGATCATTGGATCGGGTCTGCACGGGGCTGCCATCACCAAACCGGGAATGCCGCCCTGCCTGGTTTCATGGTGGGTGATGAGAGGATCGAACTCCCGGCCTCTTCGGTGTGAAAGCAGCGCTCTACCACTGAGCTAATCACCCTTCCTCCTCCAGTCGGAATGCCGCGACCGGCCCGAACTGCCGCAGCGTGGCCAGCATCGCATTACCGATCAAATCGGCATTGATCCAGATGTCTCCACCGGGCGACAGATCACGGATCGGCATCAGTGTTGTGACATGCTGTGACCGGATTCCGGCTGGACGAGTTTTGATGCAGACAAGGCCGCGGGGGTCTGCAGTTCCGCTTCTGTCAGCGGTTCGGGTTTGCGTTCAAGTGCGATTGGCAGAATCTCGGACATGTGACTGACGGGAAGAATCGTGAGATGATTCTTGATTGCATCGGGAATCTCTGCGAGATCCCGCAGGTTCTCCTCGGGGATGATCACCGTGTTGATCCGGCCCCGGATGGCGGCGAGCAGTTTGGCCTTCAGTCCGCCGATTGGCAGGACATTGCCCCGCAGCGTCACCTCTCCCGTCATGGCAACCGAGCGGATGACGGGAATGCCGGTCAGGACTGAAATAATCGCTGTAACCATTCCCACGCCTGCGGAGGGCCCCTCCTTCGGGGTTGCGCCTTCGGGTACATGGATATGGATGTCCGTGTTGCCAAAACGATCCGGATTGATCCCGTTCACCGCTGCCACCGACTTGACATAGGATGTCGCGGCAGTGATCGACTCCTTCATGACCCTGCCGAGGGTGCCCGTTGTGTTCATCGTCCCCTTGCCGGGTGAGATTGTGGCCTCGATTGACAGGAGATCACCGCCGGCCGGGGTCCAGGCAAGACCCGTTGCAACACCGATCTGGTTGGATTTCTCTGCGGTCTTGTAGCGATGCTTGGGCATGCCGAGGAATTCATTGAGATTGCCGAGTTTCACACGGATTGATTCGTCATCACCCCGCTCGAGCCGCGTGACGGATTTGCGCATGATCTTCGCGAGTGCCCGCTTGAGGCTGCGGACACCGGCCTCGCGGGTGTAGGACGTGATCACTTCCTGGATCACACGATTTGAAATCGAGAATTCCCTGCTTTCGAGACCGTTGCTCTTCCGCAAGTCCGGGAGCAGGTGATGCCGGGCAATCTGGACCTTTTCATCCTCAGTGTAGCCGTCAAGATTGATGATATCCATGCGATCAAGCAGCGGCAGCGGGATGTCCTGCATGTAATTGGCGGTCGTGATGAACAGAACCTGTGAGAGGTCGTAATCGACATCCAGGAAGTTGTCGTAGAACGTGTCATTCTGCTCCGGGTCGAGAACCTCCAGGAGTGCGCTGGCCGGATCCCCGCGGTAGTTGGCCATTTTGTCGATCTCATCAAGCAGGATCAACGGATTGGTCGTCTTTTGCTTGCGAAATGACTTGATGATTCGGCCCGGCATCGCACCGATATAGGTGCGGCGGTGACCGCGGATCTCGGACTCATCATGGATACCGCCAAGAGAGATCCGTAAAAATTCACGACCGGTGGCCTCAGCCAGCGAGCAGCCAAGTGATGTTTTGCCGACTCCGGGCGGGCCCACCAGACACAGGATTGACCCTCCGATGTTCCCCGTCCGCTTCTGAACGGCGATGAACTCGATGATCCGTTCCTTGACCTGTTTCAGTCCATAATGATCCCGGTCCAGGACCCTTTGTGCCTTTTTGATATTCGTGCGTGTCTTCTTCGGCGTTCCCCAGGGAATATCCAGCAGCCATTCAAGATAGTTGCGCGAGACCTGGATTTCAGGGCTGTTGGGGTTGCCTGTTCGCAACTTCTTGAGTTCAGAAAGCGCCTTCGTCCGCGCTTCGTCCGTAAAGTTGGTATTCTCAATACGCATCTCAAGCTCTTCAAAGTCGGACACATCATCATCATCGCCCAACTCACGCTGGATGGCTTTCATCTGTTCAGTCAGAATATGTTCCCGCTGGGTCTGCTCAAGCTGATCCTTGACACGAGCGTGGATGTCCTTGGAAATCTCAATTTCGGATATTTCCTTGTTGATGATCTCCCGGAGTTTCTTCAGGCGGCCCTTCAGGCTGCTGATCTCAAGAATGGCCTGTTTTTCCTGAACATCGCTCGTCACGGTTCCTGCCACCAGATCAAGCAGCTTGTTCATGTCCTTCTCAGCCTCAACTGCCTCAATCGCGGCGGTCGGGATGTTCTTCTTGGCTGCGGCATACGCCTGAAAGCGTTTCTTGATCAAATCTCCCGTCGCGCCCGGTCGGGCCCTGTCGTAGGGATGGGGCTCGACATCGACTTCAATGAAGCCGTTCTTCTCTCCCCAGCCTGTGACCCGGACACGCTCATCGCCCTGGACAAGGACCTTGATCGTCCCCTGCGGGATCTTGAGATACTGGAGCACCGTCGCCACGACCCCGACCCTGTGAACCGAGTCCAGAGTGACCTCATCGACCTCTTCACTGGTTTGGGTGACCAGCACGAGCTTGTTGTCGGAATTGACAGCATGTTCAAGGGCCTTGACCGAGGCCTTGCGACCGACAAACAGCGGGACGATCATATTGGGAAAAACCACCACATCGCGCAGCGGCAGGAGTGGGTACCGTTTCTGTGTCTCGTTACTCATGGCAAATGGTTCATGACCTCCTCATCTGCTCAGACCTGTCAAGAGGGTACAGCTCTGTGATGGCGTTGACTTCAGCCATGTGCCCTTATGTGGGACACCTGGCCACGATATTCAACATAAATCCCTTGCAAAGACCACATTCTTTGAGAATGGGCATCGGCATCAGGCAATGCGGAGCCCGCTCAGGGCGAGTCCGGTGATCCCGGAGTCTCAAGTGTCCCTTCCGTGATTGCGGCGCGGATTCTCGATACATGATCCTGATAGAATTGCAGATTGTGCCATGTGATCAGCATGGAGCAGATGATTTCATTGGCCTTGAAGACATGGTGGAGATAGGCCCGTGAATAGGACCGGCAGGCTGGACATCGGCACTCCGGATCCAGCGGCTCCGGATCATCGGCATGGCGGCTGTTCTTGATGTTGAGCCTGCCGAGACGCGTGAAGGCCTGACCGGTGCGACCGGACCGGGTTGGCATCACGCAGTCAAACATGTCCACGCCATGACGAACAGCCTGCAGGATGTCATCGGGCGTCCCGACCCCCATCAGATAACGGGGCTTGTCATGAGGAAGGGTTGCGACCGTCTTTTCAAGAATGCCAAGCATCGCATCCTGCGGCTCGCCAACCGCAAGACCGCCAATGGCATAACCGTCAAATCCGATCCCGGTCAGCGCCTCACTGCTTTCTGTTCGCAGATCCGGACACACCGATCCCTGCTGGATTCCAAAAAGCGCGTGTCCGGGACGCGGAACAAAGACATCCCGGCACCGCTGTGCCCAGCGCATTGACATCCGCATCGACGATTCGGCCATCTTCATATCGACCGGATAGGGTGTGCACTCATCAAGACACATGGTGATATCCGATCCCAGCTTATGCTGGATTTCAATGGAGCGCTCAGGTGTCAGGACATGCTCCGATCCATCAATATGCGATCGAAATGTTACCCCCTTTTCCGTCAGTTTTCGCAACGCACTCAGACTCATGACCTGAAAGCCGCCCGAGTCCGTCAGGATTGGTTTGTTCCAGTTCATGAATGCATGCAGACCGCCAAGCCGGTCAATGCGATCAGGACCCGGCCGGAGCATGAGATGGTAGGTGTTTGAAAGGAGAATCTCGGCACCCGTGGCAGCAACGCTCTCAGGCAGCATGGCCTTGACGGTTGCCAGCGTGCCAACCGGCATGAAGGCCGGAGTTTCGATTGTCCCCCGGGATGTCCGAATCCGCCCGCGCCGCGCCGCGCCGCAGGTTGCAAGGACGCGAAAGTCAAAATCGGTCTGGGACATGGTGGGGCGGATAAATCATGAGGGTGGCGGCGGCAATTTCATTGGTCAACCCTGTGAATAAACTTGACCGGATTGCTCTGAATTCTCTAGAATGGCATGATCTGTCAAAATGCAGGAACGGAGTCAGGGCCATATGCATGGAACGCAAGGCGAATACCAGGAGGGCGCGCCGCTGATCAGGCCATCAAGTGTCGACCACCCTCTCTACCGGAGTGTCGTTGACGCCTGTCGAACGGTTTATGATCCGGAAATTCCTGTCAATATCTATGATCTGGGTCTGGTCTATACCATACTGATTGATGACGGGAACAATGTCAGCATTACCATG
>JAPOSK010000087.1 GCA_026709725.1 Paracoccaceae bacterium
GCCCGGATCATTTAATGACCCTGCTGCCCGCCGTCAGGCGGGCAGCAGGGTCCTGGCAGCCGATCCCGATCTACTTCAGATCCATGCCGACGCCCGTGTTGACAAATTCTGTCGTATAGGCCGCCTTCCAGTCGACCTCTTCCTCAAGAACTCCGGAGGAGATCATTTTGTTGTAGAAATCCTCGACCTTGGCATCCGAGAGAGCACCGATCCCCATTGTCAGGGCATCACCGGAGTCGACGATGCCGTTTTCAAGCATCTTGCCGATCGCATAGGCAATCTTGTCATCGGACATCTCTGGATTGTCCGCCTTGATGAGTTCGTTCGCTGCGCTCGGATCACCATAAAGATAGTTGTACCAGCCCTTGATGGATCCATCGACAAAACATGCAACCACATCAGGCTCGCTGGCAATCGTGTCAGCCATGGCCTCAATCGTCGTGGCGTAGGTGGAGTATCCGGCGTCTGCGATCAGGAAGACTTCCGGTGTGAACCCGCCCTCCCTCTCGACAACATAGGGTTCAGAGGACAGATAGCCCTGCATGCCAACAGTCTCATCGGCAAGGAATGGGGCCGGGTTGAAGGTGTACGGGACACGCTGTTCGACGGTAAAGCCGTATTCGGCGATCATCCAGCGGTAAAACGATGCGAAACCGTTGTCACCGATCAGCAGGGTCAGGTCTTTCAGGTCCTCAAAGGATGAGGCCTTGCCGGGATGGGCGATGATCACCTGGGGATGTTTCTGGAAGATCGCGGCGACAGAAACAACCGGAATTCCTTCCTGAACGGAGCTGAATGCCTGCAGGAGATCCCCACCCATATGGAAGTGGATCTTGCCGGCGAGCATCAGCGCCCGGTTGTTCACCTGCGGCCCTCCCGGGACAATGGAGACATCAAGACCACAGGCCTCGTAGGTGCCATCGGCAACGGCCTGATAGAACCCGCCGTGTTCAGCCTGGGCCAGCCAGTTGCTGCCAAAGACAACTTCCTTCATCTCCATGGCCGAGCTCATGCCGCTGCCCAGAAGGACGAACACGACAATTCCAAAGATTTTCTTCATGATAGTTTCCTTCATTCAACTCAACGATCACAGTCACGCATCTCTGACCATCGGTCGGGCGAGATTCGTGTATGGTCCGGGGTTTTCCGGCAGAGCAGTCCGAGTTGCGCTCATCTGCTGCCTTATCGCCCAACTGCAGGAGCATAAATATCCGAGATCAGCGATCACATTCGCTTCCCCCCGCAAGTTCCTTGACATCAATCACTATGCAATCATATCCTGCACGGGGTTCCTTTGTATCATGGATCAGCATCTATGGCAATGCCAATTGATCGCAAGAATGACCGCGACTGCAATGATGGCCGTCGGGCACCCGGCAGGATGGGGACGCTGTCAAAGCGGGTTGCGATCCTGCCGCCGGCACTGCATCCACCGCTGGCCAATTATGCGCATGCATCCCTTGTTGAGGGGATCAATCGAATCCTTCATGTTTCAGGACAGATTGCAATCCAGCCGGATGGTTCAGTTCCAGTGGGGACAGCGGCCCAGGCCAGACTGATTTTTCAATCGATTGACGCCATTCTCGACGAGGCGGATATGTCACGCAACGATGTTGCCAAAATTTCAGCCTTTGTTACCGATCGGGACGGTTTTGCCTACTACATGTCTGTCCGGGATGACTGGATTCGCGACCTTCCCGTTCCCCCCGCATCAACCCTCATGATGGTCAGCGGGTTCACCCGGCCTGAGTTCTGTGTTGAAGTTGAGGTCATTGCCTGCCAAACCTGACCAATCCGTGAGTCACAATGTTCACGAATCAAGGATCCCGATCATGTTGAGCATGGAGACAATCATCGGCGGAAATCACCAGGGTCCGGGTTCCCCGGATGCAGTGCCGCTGTGGAGAGCACCCGGTTCATGAGTAAAGCCGGGCCAAAACAGATATCAGGCCGAGTCTACAGGCGGGAAATCTTTCGTCTTCAGCTTGAGCTGGTCAAGTTGCAGGCATGGGTCAAGCACAAGGGTCTCAAGGTTGTCGTGCTCTTTGAGGGGCGGGATGCGGCTGGCAAGGGGGGTGTCATCAAGAGAATCACCCAGCACCTCAATCCGCGCACATGCCGGGTTGTCGCGCTTCCCGCACCCAATGATCGGGAACAGAACCAGTGGTATTTCCAGCGCTACTGCGCCCATCTTCCTGCCGCTGGCGAAATCGTTCTCTTTGATCGCAGCTGGTACAACCGCGCTGGTGTTGAGCGGGTCATGGGGTTCTGCAGTGACGAGGACTACCGCGAATTTCTGCGCAGCTGTCCCCAGTTCGAGCGGATGCTGGTCCGTTCCGGCATCATTCTCATCAAATACTGGTTCTCAATCTCCGATGCGGAGCAGGAGCGCCGGTTTCTCAGCCGCCTCGAAGAGCCGCACAAGCGCTGGAAACTCTCTCCGATTGATCTTGAGGCCCGACGCAGATGGGTTGACTACTCCCGGGCCAAGGATGTCATGTTTGATCACACGGATATCAAACAGGCGCCATGGTATGTTGTCGATGCCGATATCAAGCCTCACGCCAGGCTGAACTGTATCAGCCATCTGCTGTCCATGATTCCCTACAGGGACCTCACCCCGGAACGCATCACATTTCCCGAGCGCGAGGAGTCGAAGGGATATATCCGCCCCCCGTTCAGCGAGCAGACTCTTGTCCCGGCCAAATACCCCTGAAAATCATCCAGCCAGTCCACTGCCCGGCCAGGGTTCCCGGTCCCTCTCAAGCAGGGAAACCGGATCGAAGGCCGACCCGCTGACGGGAATGCGGGCCCTCTTCGGCTGGAAGGTTTCGGTCGGGGAGTGATGGGTGTGAACGCAATGACGGTCAGGTGCGGTGATGGCGGGAATCATCCATCCGGTGCGGGAAATGGTGTACAGGGCCGTGTCCGTTTCCGACCGAAAGGGTGTCAGCATCCCTGATCGCAGCGGTGATGTATGACTTGGCATGTCGGGCGGCCTGGGTCAGGGCATGACCGTGAGCAATCTGTGTTGCCAGTGCAGCCGCGAAGGTGCATCCTGTTCCGTGGGTGTTCCGGGTCATGATCCGATTTGCACGCAGCGTCTCGGTCTCCGCTTCCGTGACCAGAAGATCTGTTGATTTTGCACCGGAAAGATGACCCCCCTTGATGTAGACGGACCTGCACCCCAGGGCGAGAAGCCGGGATCCCTGCACCAGCATCTCCTCAAGCGTTTGCGCTTCGGAGGTGCCGAGCAGGTCGGCCGCCTCCGGGATGTTCGGGGTTATGACGGTGGCCAGGGGGATCATGCAGGATTGCAATGCTTTGACGGCAGCCGGCTCCAGGAGACGGTCACCGCCCTTGGCAACCATGACAGGGTCCAGGACGACGGGTGCCTCCAGCGTCTCAAGAGATGTGGCCACTGTCCGTGTGGTCGCTTCATCACCCAACATTCCGATCTTGATCGCATCAATGCGGATATCGTCACAGATGCTGGCAATCTGGGCCTGCACCATCCCGCTGTCCACCATCGCCACCCTCTGAACACCCATCGTATTCTGGACCGTGAGACCGGTGATGACAGCCATTGCATAGCCACCATTGGCTGAAATCGCCTTGATATCCGCCTGTATGCCAGCACCCCCCGATGGATCCGATCCGGCGATTGTCAGGACATTTGGTATCATGAGGCTTCCCACCCCTTCAGGATCGCCTCGGTTGCCAGGGTGAGATCCGTGGCATGTGCAATTGCTGAGACGACGGCAAGTCCGGCACAGCCTGTTGCCTTGACCTGTGCGATGTCCGCAGCGCCGAGGCCGCCAATGGCAAGGCAGGGGTGGTTTGTATTCCGGACAATCTCGGCCAGCCCATCAAAGCCGATCGGTGGTGCATGATCCGTCTTGCTTGGCGTTGCCCGTACCGGGCCGACACCGAGATAGGTGACACGGCCTTCCGGTACAGATGCAATCTGTTCGATGTTCTCAATCGAGAGGCCAAGGACAGCATCAGGGCCAATCCGCTCCCGGACCTCACGGGCATCCCCGTCAGATTGACCGATATGCACCCCGTACGCACCAATCGAACAGGCCACATCAACATGATCGTTGATCAGCAATTCAGCACCGTGAGGCCGAATCCGCTCCCGTGTCGCGCACGCCAGATCATGAAAATCCGCTCCTGTCAGGGACTTGTGCCGGAGTTGAATCCAGCGGGCCCCTCCCTGTGCAGCGCGTTCGGCCTGCTCGGGAATAGGCAATGGTGCCGATGCGTCTGTCAGATAACACAGCGGTGGAATCAGACGCGTGTCACACATGCCATCGTGTCCAGCGTCTCGCCGCTGATCGCACTGAGTGCGTCAAGGAGACAGACCTGGAATCGGCCCGGGCCCTTGGAGCGCTGGGCGGCCGCTTCACCGGCAACAGCAAAATAGGTCATACCGGCCACTGTGGCATCAAAGGCTGATCCTGTTGGCAGAAACGCACCGATAATTCCTGTCAGTGAACATCCCAGTGCCGTTACGCGCGCCATGATCGGGTCACCATTGGTAATCCGTTTGGCCTGCTTCCCGTCTGTCACAAAATCCTCAGCACCACTCACGGCAACGACCGCACCGCTGCGGCTTGCAAGATCTCTCGCTGCCGCTTCAGCATCCGACACAGCGTCCGTGGCATCAACGCCGTGTCCTCCTGCCAACCGTCCCGCAAGTGCCAGAATCTCCGAAGCATTGCCGCGGATAACCGTGGGGCCAATGCCAAGCAGTCGCTCTCCGGCCTTCTGCCGCAGCTCTGTTGCACCCACAGCGACCGGATCCAGAACCCATGGTGTTCCATGCTCCTTGGCGGATGCCGCTGCCAGTGCCATGCATTCAAGCCATTCCTGATCAAGGGTACCGATATTGATTGTGAGCGCATCGGCGATTCTGGCAAACTCCGCCCCCTCATCACGGGCATGAACCATTGCAGGAGATGCCCCGGCTGACAACAGAACATTCGCCATCACATTCATCGCAACATAGTTGGTGATATTCTGCACAAGCGGTTCAGCCTTGCGCACTGCCATAAGAAAATCAGACGGTCCATGCACAGCATCACTCCTTTATCCATGCCTGAAGAAATGCCTATACCACGCATACCATCAGGGATGCACCCTTTTTGATGAATCGCATCCAGTTTGATCCGAAGCCGTTCGTGTGACCAAAATTATGCGCAGGGTCAGATCGGAAACTTTGAAATTTTGCCTGCGGGCGGAACCTGTCGTGCACCACTGTCAGGCGCATCAGTTGAGTCTCTCATCCAGGATCGGCCCCCACCTGCTCTTCGTTTTGATGCCGCCGTCCCTCAAAAGCCATCACCTGCACCACGTTTCGGGGCGTGTCGCGGCGGATGCCAACGGGCCTGTTCCCTGAATGTGGTCCGGAGACGGCAATTCCTCCTGATGCATCTCAGCATCATCCGGGACAGTCCCGGCACTGAAGCCAACCCCGTTCGGCAGAGACGCTGCCTGCGTCCCCCCTGGCTGGAGTCCATTGGCGATGTGTTTCATGGTGATGGGGTGGATATGTATCGCAGTGCATGCGAAACGCTGTCCTGCATGAAGGGGCGATGTGGCTACTCACAGACGACGCCATCACCATCCCCGTCACGCATATAGCGGTAGGCGGGGTGCTCGTGATGGACGGGAGCGATGCCATGGCGGCGCGCTTCTTTACAGGTGATACGACCGTTGCGATTGTCATCATAGCGAACCAGCACATCATCGTTTTCATCCTGCGCCGGGGTTGTGGACGGCCTTTGATGACTCCCGGTCGTTCTGTGGCAGACCATCGGCTCCATGTCCGTGCTCCCGCATCGGGAAAGAACCCGTTCGAGCGCCCGGGCCTCGCGCTGGTCGATGGTGAGGCTGTAGGCACGGCGCACCTCAACGATACGGGCGGCAAACCAGCAGCGGTTGCGCTCCGGCAGCCACTCCGCGGCATCCTTGCCGCTTTTATTCCGGCGATTCACGGTTGGCGAGGCAAGGGTCAGATTGCGCAAATCGGTCGCAAACCGGGCCCGCGTTGCCCTGTCGGCAGCGCAGAGCCCGCTATCATGCGCTTCGCTTGCCGACACCATGTGTTCAATATCCGTCTCGTAAGTACTGGAAAAACATGTGCCGGTGTAAGGTCCATAGATCGCGCCCAGACTCTTCACAATCTCTTGTTCAATCGACTGTGGATAACCGTAATCCCGTTTTCGGTCATAGGGGGAACAGCGGAACTCGGGAGCGATGGTCAGGCCGCGCCACATTTCAGCGGTGGCTGCGCAGGCAAATGTCATTGCAAGGACAAGGATCAATCCATGCAATGCGATCAGGCGACCGGACTCTGTGTCACAGCATGCGGTGCCGGAGTTTTTGTATGCCATATCAACGCACAGTCTGCTCCTGAGCCTCTCCCAACCCGCAAGCGTGGCAAGGCTGACGGCAATCAGGCATATCCTGTGAGAACGAACTGGCTGGGGTGGTAGGATTCGAACCTACGGTACACGGGATCAAAACCCGCTGCCTTACCACTTGGCTACACCCCAACAGGTCATGCCTCGCTCTGCCGCATCACGGAGGGACGCAAGTCAATTCCGCATACGGCAGCCGCAGCATGGTCCCGGTCACGACTTGAGCGTGCTTGCAACCGCACGCGGGAGAACAGTGTTCGCCAATACGAATCACGCTTGCAGGAATCAAGCCATAATCGTCAGTAGGGACCGGAACGTTTCCATCGCGGACGCCTGGCAACCGTTGACCGGGCAGCAGCCGGCGGCTGGCCGCTCCCCCACGCGGATTTGCCCGCGCAATTGGCATCGCGCGCAGCACCGTGCATGCGGTCACGGGCATGCCCCGGACATCGGCGTGAAAGTCAAGTGCGGTGGTGGCCCCGGGGAGTGATTCTCCCATGGCTGACTTTTCATGACATCTCCTGACGCGCCCCGGCTCCCGGCCCGATTCGGTCGAATCGGGCCGCCCGTGCCAGGTGGAGCCTTTTGGCACGGGTCCGGGAGGCGGCATGGATCGGTGCTGCTGCGAAACATTCGGGAAACGGGGCCGA
>JAPOSK010000351.1 GCA_026709725.1 Paracoccaceae bacterium
ACGGTACCGGCGTATTTCAATGATGCCCAGCGCCAGGCCACCAAGGACGCGGGCAAGATTGCCGGACTCGATGTCCTGCGGATCATCAATGAGCCGACCGCAGCGGCCCTTGCCTATGGTCTCGACAAGAAGGCCACCAAGACAATTGCTGTCTATGACCTCGGCGGCGGGACATTTGATATCACCATCATTGAAATTGATGACGGGCTGTTTGAGGTCAAATCCACCAACGGTGATACGTTCCTTGGTGGTGAGGATTTCGACATGGCAATCGTCCGCCATCTGGCTGACGAATTCAACAAGCAGAACAACATGGATCTGACCAGGGACTCCATCGCTCTGCAGCGTCTGAAGGAAGCCGCCGAAAACGCCAAGATCGAATTGTCATCAAGCATGGAAACAGAGATCAACCTGCCGTTCATCACCATGAGTCCTGACAAGGTTCCACTGCATCTTGTCATCAAACTGACCCGTGCCAAGCTGGAAAATCTGGTTGGTGATCTGGTGCGGCGGACACTGAATCCCTGCAAGTCAGCACTCAAGGATGCGGGTATCAAGGCCGGTGATATCGACGAGGTGGTCCTCGCAGGCGGCATGACCCGCATGCCCATGGTGATCAAGGAAGTCAGCGACTTCTTTGGTCGGGAGCCATGTCGGGGCGTCAATCCCGATGAGGTCGTTGCCATGGGTGCTGCAATTCAGGGCGGTGTTCTGAGCGGCGAGGTCGAGGATGTTGTTCTGCTTGATGTCACACCGCTGTCACTGGGCATCGAGACCCTTGGCGGGGTCTTCACCCGTCTTATCGAACGCAACACGACCATTCCGACCAAGAAGTCCCAGGTCTTCTCGACCGCTGCTGACAACCAGCCATCGGTCTCCATCAGGGTCTTTCAGGGTGAGCGTGAACTGGCCGCCGACAACAAGCTGCTTGGCGAGTTCATGCTCGGTGACATCCCGCCGGCACCGCGGGGGATTCCGCAGATTGAAGTCACATTCGACATTGATGCGAATGGAATCACGTCGGTGACGGCAATGGACAAGGCCACGGAGAAGAAAACATCCATCACGATTGAATCGGATGGGGGTCTGACTGAAGACGACATCAACCGTATGGTGGCAGAGGCCGAGGATAACGCTGAAGCAGATCGCCAGCGCCGTGAGTTGATTGAAGCCCGGAACAATGCAGAGGCAACGATCCACTCAACCCGATCATCAATCGAAGAGTACGGTGACAAGGTGGACCCGGCAACTGTCGAGGCCATCAATCTGGCCATCCAATCGCTTGAAGAGAGCATGAAGGGCGATGACGTGGAGAAGATCCGGTCCGGTCTGCGCAATCTCGCAGATGCCAGCATGAAACTCGGCCAGGCGATGTATGAAAGCCAGCAGGCCGAAGCGGGTGCGGGTGATGACGCGGAGGCGGGATCGGCCAAGCCGGACGGTGAGATCGATGAAGAGGTCGTTGACGCCGAGTTCGAGGATGTCGAAAGCGACGACAAGAAGTAATCCCGGGGGAAGAGCATAACCGGTCGGGTGATCAGCGGATCACGAGCCGACCGGTTATGCTCATCAGGTTCTGATCCATAATGTCAAAACGCTGCTACTATGATGTCCTGGGGATCGGGCGCGATGCGTCACAGAAGGACATCAAGAACGCGTATTACAGCAAGGCCAAAAAACTTCATCCTGACAGAAATCCCAACAACCCCAATGCCGAAGCCGAGTTCAAGGCCGTCAATGAGGCCTATGAAACCCTGAAAGATTCGGAAAAGCGGGAGATGTACAACCGCTTTGGCCACGACGGCCCACAGGCGGCCGGGGGAATGGGCGGGTTTGATTTTTCTTCAGGCGGTTTCACGGATTTTTCCGACCTGTTCGAGGGACCGTTCAGTGACTTCTTTGGTCTTGGCCGCAAGCAGCGGGCCACGAATTACAGTTACAGCCTCAATATCAGCCTCGAAGATGCCTTTCATGGCATGAAAAAACATCTTGATATCCCCGCGAGAGAAACGTGCGAGGCCTGCAAGGGTCGGGGGACAGACAAGGGCCAGCCGCCCCTGGAATGCGGAACCTGTGGGGGGAGCGGTCGTGTGCAGTTCGCCCGGGGGTTTCTCTCGATGGAATCACAGTGCCAGACCTGTGGCGGCACCGGAAAACTGATCCACAACCCCTGCCGCAAATGCGATGGGAGTGGGACTGTCAGTGTGACCCGGACAATCGAGGTCGATGTGCCGCCGGGCGTTGACACCGGGGTGACGCTTCGTTTGCCGGGACGCGGCTCACCGGCAGGTCCAGGTCGCCCGGCAGGAGATCTCCATATCAATCTCTCGGTTCAGGATCACGAGATCTTCATACGCAATGGAGCCGATCTCTACTGTCGGGTTCCGGTATCCATGACCCGGGCAGCACTTGGTGGCGAGGAAAACATCCCGACTATTGATGGTGGCCGGATCCGTGTCCGGATCCCCGCCGGCAGCCAGACCCACAAGAAACTCCGTCTCTCGGGCAAGGGAATGCCCAAACTGAACAGCAGTCATATCCGAGGCGATATGATCGTTGAGCTTTTTGTTCAGACTCCCGTCAACCTCAGCCCCGAAGAGCAGGATCTTCTGGTCCAGTTCGAGGCATTGCGGGGCGATGAGGCCCAGGGTGATGATGGCGGTCTCTTCAAGAAGTTCAAGGACTTCCTTGGTGACCAGAAGAAACGATAACGTGTCGGACAGGGCCCGGTGCCACTCACCCGCCTTCCTGTTCGGGTTTGTCCCCGGGCATGTTGTCCCCATGCATATTGTCTCTCGGCAAAGCCGGGCCGACAGCTTCGGGAAGGTCGCGGGAATCGGCGTCAATGATGGTGTGATCGGCATGTGCACCGCCCCGGCGGTTCCTCATCACCATGTGCAGGAGTGCCAGAGAGAACAATGGCCCGACAACGGGCAGGATGATCAGGAGGCCGATAATGTCAGTGACAAGGCCCGGTATGACCAGAAGGACACCGCCGATAACAGTCCGCGACAGAGACAGGACTGCATCATCAAGCATCATGCCACTTCGGAAGGCATGGATGAGTTTCTCAAAGCTGACGCGTGCACGGGTGCGCAACAGCAAAAGCCCGAGCAGTGTTGTCGCAATCATGCCGATTATGGTTACACCCGCCCCAAAACTGACCGCGGCCAGGACATAGAGGGTTCCATCAAGGATCAGGAAAAGCAGGACAATCATGTCATACCGATCCTCCGTACCACCTATCCGTGGTATACTTCTTTGCAATACCGTTGGGAATTCGGATAGTGGATTCCCCGGACGAATCTATGAGCTAGAACGAAATGTCATCTGTAACACAACTCATCATTCTCGCGGCGATCGCTTTGTACCTGTTCTTCCGTTTGCGGAATGTTCTTGGAACACGGGATGGGTTTGAAGGCGGCAGCAAGATGCAGCGGGGAATCACAATCGACCAGCCCGGACGTGTTGTCACGCCGGTTGAGCCCGAGATTGACCCTGAAATTCTCAAGCATGTTGAAAGGGAATCGGATGCTGCAAAGGCTCTCATGGCGATGTCCCAGGTTGACCAGTCCTTCTCTATCGTCGAGTTCATCGACGGTGCCGGGAAAGCCTACGAGTGGATCCTGACATCTTTTGCCGCCGGAGATGTCGATGATCTTGAACAGTACCTGTCAGAAGATGTGTTCCGTACATTCAAACAGACCGTCGAGGAGCGTGACAATTCCAAAAAGGTCCACACGGAATTTGTTGCGCTGCTCGACAAGTCGATCAGGGACGCCAAGTTTGACTCCGACAGCCGACAGGCCGAAATCGAGATTGAATTCCAGTCCGAACTCCTTTCCTATGTCCTTGATGAAGAGGGGACGGTGGTTGAGGGAAGCAATACCCGTGCCAAACGTCAACGTGATGTCTGGGTCTTCGCAAGGCAAATGGACTCAAATGATCCAAACTGGGTTTTGATCGCAACCGGAACGTAAATCCCGACTCGCAGACCCGGGGCTGTCAGCTGCCCCGGAGCGAGTGTCTCTCAGGCATCCTCGTGAACAGGATGCGCTGGAATCGCGCCGCAATCATCTCGCCGGTCTGAAGATCAATCCATCATCCTGCCTGTCTCCTGCACGATTGGCACTGTCCGCAGATGGGCATCGATCGCCCTGATCGCATCCGCAGTCAATGGCAGATTTTTCTTTTCGGCTTTCCAGCGTTCATGGAAGCGCGCAACGGTTTCGGATGCGGTTCTCAGGACCAGATTCCCGGAAAGACCCGACTTCGCGGCCAGGTGTGACAGTTCGTCCCTTGAAAACCCGGAGAACTTCCTGGTGCGGCTGAATTTGAGAGCGGCCCCGTCATCCTCCATGCAGACAATCGTGGCGACAAAATCATAACACGGCGCGAGTGCGGCCTGCCTGCGATCAGGATAGATCAGTGACCAGTTCTTCAGGTGCATGTCGGCATTGCCGATCAGCACGCTGAAGGTCAACCGCCGGACAAACTCCGCGATATCATCCGTACAGCACTCTGCGGCCAGGACCTGCGCAATGTTGCGCTGGCTGGCCTTCCGATACTTGTCATCGGGGTAGACGCGAAAGACCTGTGCAAAGTCCTCGATGTGGACAGCAGTACCATCCGCGAGGCGATCAAACCGCTCGACAGCCAGTGCCTGACCGCCGACTCTGGTCATGCTTTCCGGCAGGTTGCCGATGGCAGAAACATCAACCAGTCTGATCGGTGGAACATTCATGCCGCACAAACGCGCGAGCGTCATCATCGAAAACTCATTCTCAGGGACGGCATCAAACCCTTGCGCCGGCAGTTTGACGATCCAGGAACCGCCGATCCCCCTGGCCGGTACTGTCAGGCCGCCCTGCCTGCCCCCCATGGCCGAGAACTTCAACTGAACACCGGCCAGCGAGAACCGCAGCGGATGATTGCGAGGACGGGCGCGGTGATCGACATCAGCAGCGTCGGGCGGCCACACCTCACCGTTGGCTGGCCGGACAGCAACCGCACCGGGAAGGTCCCTGCCGAGAGCACAGAGAAGGAAGAATTCGCGGACAGGTTTCACACCCGCTCGCCTGGCCAGATAGTCGCGCATACGCCCTTCGGGCAGGAGATTGGAGAAGAATGGCATCAACTGCATTGTCACCGCACCGAACGCGGTTATGAGTTCACCAAACTCGTTCTTGAAACCAAGACTCAGAACCGGCCTGTCCACATCCGCAACATATGCCTCGGAAAAGGCAAAGAACGATGTATCACCGCTGACCCGTGTCAGCGTTCCGATCGGCTCTCCGTGGAGCATGACTTCAAGAACACCGACATCAGCCATGATCGTCACCGTCCAGGCGATAGGCCGGTCGCGGCCCGGACATCACGGAAGCCCCCACATCATCTGCCAGCGCATTGCGCAGCACACTCATCCGGGTCTCTGCCCGCCCGGCTGCCGACAGATTGCACGGATCGTTTTGGAATTCCTGCATCACTGCCGAAACATCCTGCAGCTGAACAAGATCATCCGCTGACAGATTGAAGTGCATCAGCTCACGCACCCAGCGCTGCAACTTTTGGATGACGATCTCGGACTGCACATCACCGGGCAACGCTTCAATCTGATTTTCAAGATGCTGCAGTATCTTCGCTGCCCCGCGCGCACTCTGAATATTCCTCTGATCATCATCACGGATGATCGCCTGAACGACGGCGGTCTTCCCGCGTGGAACCAGCATCAACTCCAGATCAAGAGTCCGGGCAAGCTCAACCAGGCTGGATAAACGCAGATCGACCACCCCCTTCTCGATCCTCGAAATGTGACTCTGTGGCACCCCGGCCTGCGCACCCAGCGTACGCTGGGAAAGCCCCTTGCGCTCGCGCGCAGCTTTCAGCGACAATGTGACGGGCTCTGTTGCATAGCTCATGATATATATCTTCCATCTCTCCAAGTTTTTCTGATATACAATATCATATAGAACTTTGTATTTTGTCAATCTGCAATGCAGTATAGTCTATCATAATGGATTTTTGATAGACTTTTATATATCAGAAAATCAATGACCCTCCGCTTGACTCGGTCTTTCCCATTGCTGAACGATTGCGAACCGAACTGGCCCTGAGGGCGTGTTTCAGAGCAAACCCTTCGTTGGGGCCGGGGGTGAGCATGTCGATGGCACTTCGGCAATCCTGCATCTCAACCGCAGGACCTGACCCGGGACCGCCTGGCATCAATCAACGGCTATGCCCTCCGAGGAACGGTCCGGCCTGAAATCTTGCCGTTATGATCCCCACTGGTCAACCTTGAAGCATGCACCCTTCCTGCGTGTTGAGCGCAAGACGCTGCGCCCGTGGGGCTGCAGTCACCGGCGGATACACTGCCGCCTCGCCTTCCGGGAGGCCCTCCGGATACACCACCGCATCCAGATGTCGGTGAAACCGCCCACCTTCATGACCTGTCATGACTTTCGCTCCCGCTCCGCCCGTGAAGGTGCGATTCTGACCGATTTCTTCGGCACTTGCACCCCAATCAGCGATTCAATCTCCGTGAAAACCCCCCGGTCAATCCCTGAATCTCCACCCCTCATGGTGTCGAAACCGCCCACCTTCATGACCTGTCATGACTTTCGCTCCCGCTCCGCCCGTGAAGGTGCGATTCTGACCGATTTCTTCGGCACTTGCACCCCAATCAGCGATTCAATCTCCGTGAAAACCCCCCGGTCAATCCCTGAATCTCCACCCCTCATGGTGTCGATTCATGAAAACCAAAAACAACCCACCGGGTGAATGCAATGCGACACAAGACCGCACTTCCCCTCACCACCCCATCCGAGGACCCGGCCATCACGCCCCATGGCGGCCCACCCCTGACAGTCCGGCCCCCTCCGGGCATGCCGGCCCCGCTCAGGGTCCGCCGCGACCTCCCCAGGCCCGGGGCCAAGACAGGGCCCGATGATCCGCGCTCGCCAGGCTCGTCCGCCGGGGCGGGCCGGCCCCCGATCATGATCCCTGATGGGCATGATCCCTGACGGGATGACACCCGGCGGGGATCCCTGACGGGCCCGCGCCCTCCTCCCG
>JAPOSK010000486.1 GCA_026709725.1 Paracoccaceae bacterium
TGCCCGGGGCTGACCGGTCGGTCAATGACAACCGGCGCCGCCCGGCGCAGGCGGCGCCGGGGGAGGACCGGTGGCGGGCTGGCGGCCGGATCGGGCCGGGAGCCGGGGCGCGTCGGGAGATGTCATGAAGGGTCAGCCATGGGAGAATCGCTCCCCTGATCCCGGATCATTCTGGACACGCCCATCAAATGCCTCTATTGCCGTCCCAAACACAACAATTGGACGCAGATCGTAACAACAACAAAAATTGGAGACATCCCATGTCTGCTCAAAGCAACAGATTGCAGTACGCATTTCTCAACCAGCTGCGGAAAACCCAGACTCCGGTCACCATCTTCCTTGTCAATGGCGTCAAGCTCTATGGCATCATCACCTGGTACGATCTCTACACAATCCTCCTCAGGCGCCATGATGAAATCCAGCTCGTGTACAAGCATGCTGTATCCACAATCATGCCCACGGAAAAATTCTCCCTCAACCCGCATCCCTTCGACGATGATCCCGACCTTGACGAGCCGCACGAACGAGACGGCGAATAGGATCAGGCCGCATTGGCTCTGCTCAGGAGATGGACACCTCACTCCCTGATCATGACCGATTCGCCGGGCATGCACGTCCGCGCCGAAGAAATGATCGCAACCCCGCTTTCAGTCCGGGTTGCAGCACCCCGGAGCCATGAACTGCAGCATGCTGCGCCACCGCACACTCAAGGGGTGCCCCAGCGCTTCTGCAATCTTCAATACCGGCAGAGCCTTTCAGCTCCATCACCATTGATCGGACTTCAACCGAACAGATTGTAGGGCATGCCGGTTCCCGGACCCTCCCGCGCAAGGTATCCGTTGTTCTCGAGCAGGGATTCAACGGTCCGTTCGCTGACGGCGAATTCACTTGCCGCATCCTCGATGGCCGATTCCGAGACTTCGCCATCCAAAAATTCGACCAGCGATGCGATCGGGCACAGGAACTCCGCTGCAAAGGCCCGCTGAAACTTCTGCCTTGCCGTCGCAAGATCTGCCGTGACAAGCCAAGAGCCGGGTTCCCGTTCCACTGATCGGATGTGATCACCGATGAATCGTGCCAGTTCAAACCGTCTAGACACCGGGTGTCTCTTGCGGAGGATGAACGCCAGATCCCCTGCCCCCCTTTTCCCGGCAACAGAGGCCTTTGCCTGTCCCTGAGGCATCCAGTTTTCAACCTCTCCCTTTTGTAGCCCGAGCAGATCATGGAGCGCATCGTCCGGAAGCACACCGCCGGGTCTGCCGATCCGACCTCGCAGCTCATGCGCGGCCGACACAGCGTGTTGCCATGGCTCACCTTCTGATCTTTCCAGATCCATGTCCGGCAGGTCGGGCCTCCCGACAATGCCGGATGCGTCGGCGAGCTCACGCATTGCCTCGACCCGTTCACCACCATTTTTTGCATAGGCACCACTCAGTTCCGCAAATGACGACTCTCCGATCGTCTGCGCAAATGCCATCGCCTGCCCGATGACTGCATCCGGGCATTCCTTTGGGTCGAAGCCAAGCTCCGCCTCGATCCGCCGTCTCCGGCATTCCTCCGGATTTGCCATGTCTTCCAGAACAATCGACCAGAGTTGTGCAAGATCAGAGTTCTGCAGCCCCACTGCATCAAGGCGTGCAACAACAGCATTGACAAAAGAGGTCGCTGCGTCAGCGAATTGCGTCATGGGAACACTTCGCACGCTGCCTGAGCCGTTCAGGTACTTCACGGAGGCGCGTTCATGGCATCGTGAGGCCTGCGTCCAGATGTTCATCGCATCCCGGTCAGAGGCAAACACGATGCCCGGCCAGACAAAGCCCATATTGGCTGCGGCTAGTTCATGACTCATCCGCCAATCATGTACCGGAACCCTATTACGGGCATCAGCGGGCAGGACTTCATGGTTCAATCGCCACCAGGACGATGCAAACCACATGGCCAGCGGATACAGCGACACGGTCACACGGTCACGTACGGTTCTCGACCATGCATCCTCATTGTGCGTGAGGCAAAGATCACCAATATGAACCTTGAGCTGTGCGGTGGTCTCGCCGACCCTCCGGTCGGCGTCGGCATATGAGAGCCATTCAAAATCAAAACGAAGATCAGCCATTTTTCCCCCAGAACCTCCTGATTTCAGCGGCCATTGGATCCTCCTCTGGCATGGGATAGCCATGATAGCTGCCGGGGCCATCACGCTGCGCCTCCAGCGGTACCCCGTCTTCCGTCACGGCCCAGATGGCTTTTGGCCAGCCATCTTTGGATTGCTCGCTCACTGCACCACGCCTGAGGCCCTCGCGAAGGCAATTGAGAGCAACGGCGCGGGTATCAATCCCCACAGCATCACAGCGGGTGGTGTCAGTCCAAAGTCGCCCGGATTCCGCTTGTGCTCCGGGTTGCCTGAGTATTTCACGGCCTTGGCCAGCCCTACCAGTTCGGTTCCAGTATATGTGTCAGGACTCGCAAGGCGGCGCTTGGGATTGAATTTCCGATACCGTGCCATCACGTCCAGATCCCCAGTTCGGTTTCGTTTGGGCAGAACAGGGTGGCTGGCATGGATGCGACCCTTGCCTCCGTCCCGTTCCTGTCGATTGAAGGATAGCAGCATTTGTTCATTGTTCCCACCCCGTTGACATCTCTCTGGCCTCTCTCATGGCCCTGCTGAAGAAATGCCGGGTGGCTTGCTCTCGGACCTCGGAATCCTGCAGGATGATATTCTTCATCTCGGTGTCCCGCTGGAACATTCGCACGATACCGGCAAAGAACGCCTCCGAATACGCGTTGAATACGACATCGGGTGGATTCTTGCGCAGCATGTCCGTGAGGTCCTTATCCAGAATGTCCCGGTTGACCTGCTCGAACCGAATCATGTCACTTTCCGTGAAGTCCGTGCCATGGCGTTCGTTGAACGCCTTCACAATTTCCGACAGTTCCCGCTGCTCATCTTCCGTGTAGGGGTTGGCACCGAATTCTTCGATTGCCGTGAGCGCCTCATGACTGCCCGGAAACAGCGTTGCACTGCCCCGTTCCCTTTCTTCGATCCTGAATTTCCGCAATCCCAGCATATCATCGGTGATCTCGATCTCCGAAGGGACATCCCGATCCGGCAACATCCGAACCAGCCAATCAAGATACGTATGCAGCTTTTCCAGGCTGGTGTCACCAAGGTCTATCACCTGTGCGATAAAACTGTAGAACCGCAGATAGCTCCGGCACAGCTGGCGAAACTCCTCCTGTCTGCCTTCTTCATCAATCCCGAAGCGATCAACAGCCTGCTTGATCAGCCCCTGCAGCGTGGCCCGGTCAGTCCCGGTCAAATCGCCCCCGAAGAACCTTGTCGCAAATCGCTCAATCTCCTGCCTGTCGAGATAGCCAAACGTCATCACCCGGCTTTCCAACTCGTAGATCTGGTTGGGATCAGTGGCAGTTTCGATGGAGGCAGATTCATAATAGGGGCGAAAGGCAGCCTGAATGTCCTCAACCGAGTTCTGAAAATCAAGCACAAAGGTGGTCTTCTTCCGTGGTGCAATCCGATTCAGGCGTGAGAGTGTTTGTACGGCCTGCAACCTGCAAGTTTTCTGTCCACATACATTGCGCACAGTTTCGGCTGGTCAAACCCGGTCTGGTATTTCTCGGCGACGATGAGAATCTGATATTGATCGGGGTGGGGCGCACCATCCGGCTTTACGCCATCGAACCGGCCAGGAAGTTCGTGTTCAGTGAATCCTGTGAGATCGGGTTCCCTGTATGTCACCCCGTCAACTTCAACAGCACCGGAGAACGCCACCAGTGCGCGCAGGTTGTCATATCCCTGCTCGTCGATGTATTTCCTGATCCCCAGACAGTAGCGAACCGCATGCGCGCGGCCCTGCGTGACAACCATCGCCTTTGCCAGATCCCCAATTTCCTTCATGACGTGGCGGCGAAAATGTTCAACGATTATCTCGACCTTTTGCCCGATTGCGGTGGGATGCAGGGATGCATACCGGGCAATCCTGCGCTGACCTTTGCGACTGCTCAGTTCCGGATCGTCCTCGATAGCCTTCTCAACCTCGTAGTAGGCTTTGTAGATCATGCAGTTCTGCAGTACATCAAGAATGAACCCTTCCTCAATGGCCTGCCGCATTGAGTAGGTATGAAAAGGATATGGCAAACCGTCCGCCCCAACCGTGCCGAAACGCTCCATCGTCGTGTTCCTCGGGGTTGCGGTGAATGCGAAGAAGCTGATGTTGGACTGGGGTCCACGACTCTCCTGATACGCTCTGATGATATCTTCCACATCGTCACTGCTCTCTGCCTCGCGTGTCAGTGCCTGTGCCATGGATTGCGCCGCCTTGCCGGACTGGCTGCTGTGGGCCTCGTCGATGATCACCGCAAACCGGCGCTGCTGCTGACCCCTGATCGTTTCGAGGTGTTCGGTCGAAAATTTCTGGAGCGTAGTAACGATGATCCGTGCCCCTGTTTCAATGGCTTTCTTCAACTGGCGGGATGTCCCGTCGATCTTTTTGACGACACCCATGTCCTGTTCGAATTGCGAGACTGTGGCCTGCAGTTGACGGTCGAGGACAATGCGGTCGGTGACAATGATTGCCGTGTTGAAGACTGGCTTATCACCGTCGTCGTGCAGGTTGATCACCTGGTGAGCCAGCCAGCCGATGGTATTCGACTTCCCCGATCCGGCTGAGTGCTGGATCAGATAGTTACAACCAGGGCCACGCGTGCCTGCATCAGCAATACACTTCCGAACTGCGGCGAGTTGCTGGAAACGCGGGAAAATCATTACGCACTGCTTGCCGGTTTGCTCGGAGTGCATGAACCGACCAATGATGTCGAGGAGGACATCGCGTGAGAAGATCGCCTTGCCCCAGTCACCCGACGAATAAAGGTAGGCACATTGGGCCGCATGCGGTGAAGACTCATCAGGGTGATCTGATCCATCATCACGATATCGGCAATGGCGCGGAAATGATTGGCCACCCAGATCGGTTCCGCAATCTCTCTCTTGTAGAGGCGACCAAGGGCGCGTTTCATATCGCGTGCACCTGCTGATCCCAATGAAGGTGTGGTGTCGATGTCTTCGCCTGGTTCTGGCCCGCGCCCGGGCCGCCGGAAAAAGCTGGGGACGACCGAAAGGATCACCCGGCCCTCACGTCTCGATGGCAAGGAGGAGGAAATCCTGAAGTTCCTCAACCGGGACTCTCCAAAAGCGCCATCGCCAAGATTATCGGCGTCACCCGACCCGCGCTCCACCCCTTCATCCGGACGCGGGGACTGAAAGCCAATCCTTAGCCCGAAGTTCCAAAGTCCGATCAGCGCAAGTCTGTGATCCTGAACATGTCTTATTTTTCAGGAGGGGTTCTGCCGGGACCGTATGCGCCCCGTCCCAAGCCAATCAATGACCGAGCAACTCGAAGGCCCGGACCTGCAACGGTGTCGGCCATGTTCTCATCTGAAAGGGTCGTATCTTCTCAAGACAGGGCTCGACCGTCTTGTGGGTAAGGGCGTCGGGATCATCAAGCGGGGTCCGGAAACTGTGTACGGGAGCGCCATCCACAGTATGCTTGCGGACGGCCTTGCCCGGGCACTGCCTGATCGTCTGGCAGGCGCAACGACGGAGGATCTGTCATCCTGCCCCGCCAGTCCACGCAATCGTCCCAGTGCTGACGTGTCGCATGCTGATCGGCGTGCGAATCAGATGACCCCAACAAAGATGCAGTGTCGGGTATAGGGGAGTGACGGGCGCGGGCGGTGCCGCCGGAGTCGCCCATCTTGTCCGGGCAGAGGGATTCGATGCACTGCCGCATGCGGTCTGTGCGGAGGGTCCTGTCGCTGTTCATGGGTCTGCTCCCGTCCTGGACAGGCTGCCCGTTTCGGGCGTGCGTTGGGGTAGAGGATCGCATCAGTGGAGGTGCGTATCAACGGGCCCTAATTGCCGAGGGAGGGTTCGAGAAATGTTGTCCCGATTGCGGAGCGGCGGGCCGTGTCAAGGTCAAGTGACATGGGGATGTATTCGCCGATGCGCCAGAGGCGACCGAGGTCATTGTAGTGCCGGGAGAGGAAATGACCCGACTGGCCGGTGGCGATGATGAAGCGGGAATTGTCCGGATTGGCCATATCATAAACACCGCGGTATCCCGGCCCGTCGCTTGAGTGATAGGGGGTGTCGGTATCCCAGTCAATGGCTGTGCGATTGAGGGTGTGATCACCTCCCGACACGGGATGATGAATGTCAAAGAACCATGTGAAAACAGGTGAATTGCCAAGGGTGGTGTGTCGATGGGCCGCCTGATGGACATTCCCCCATCGCCATGCGTCCATATCGGCGCCATGAATTGCAACAAGCTGTGTCAGGGCCCGGTCAAGGGCCAGGGCCGCAATGTTTTCGCAATCTTCGATCTCGGCAGTCTGGATGATGTCACACCAGATCCAGGCATCGTCCACATCAAGGAAAACGCGTTGGATAAACTCAATATTGGGGCGGCGAAACTCCTGCCCAAGCTCCCCGAGCTCATCGGTGATGATCAATGCCATCAGGGCATCAAGCCACGCTGTGTAAATCAGGGGTTCTGCACTGTATTCATCCATGCTCCCGACCCAGGCCTTCAGGCGGCGCAGGGCTTCCGAGCGGCGCCTGATGACGGGATCATCGGTTATGTCGGTAATGGTGCTCCAGAGATCGCGTGCGATGATGGGAACGACGGTACGTGCCGCCTGGGAGATGCTGTCAGTCTGGGCCGAGATGGTGCTGTCAACGGACTGGACGGGGTTGTTTTCCAGAATGGCCCGAAGGCGTTTATGGCGCAGCGTGTCGCCCCAGATATGGCTGAGATGCTCAGGAAAACGGCCAGCCGGCAGTCGATTGTTGGTGTTGAGGATGAACCCTTCATAAGGGTTGTGGTTGCGGGGCAGCAGCTCATAGGGAAACTCACCCTGCCAGCGGTTGCGATACTTCCAGCCGGCCGATGGCAACTGCCCCTGGGTTTCGTGAAACCCGTGCCGGACCGGGGCCGCGCCAACGGTCTGCATGGCAATGGTGTTGCGGTCAGCAAGCAGGAGATTGAGGGA
>JAPOSK010000435.1 GCA_026709725.1 Paracoccaceae bacterium
GCCGACTGAACTGTGTCTGGCATAATTGCCTGAAGATGAGCGGTGGAGATCGTTTACTGTTCCTGAATGCGGATACTGAACTTCAGGGACTCTCCCGCAGCCACTTGACAATTGCCTTATCGCTGCGAGCGATGTCTTCAATGGAGGTGTAGAGGTAATCTTCCCAGCCCGATCGAGGCAGGCCGGTGAAGAGCATGAGATTGAGCGGGTATGTCTCGCTGTCCGTGCAGCGGCGGAAATCATCACGGAAGAGAAAGGTGGGCTTGCCCAGGGCGATGGCCATACCGAGTTCGATCATGACGCCCTCGTCAGGTGGGCAGCCATTGACCACTGCAAAAATGCCATCGGACTCGCGGACATCGCGAAAATCCGCCTGTCCCACATCATAGGCCCAGCCCTGTTTGGAGAAATCAATCTGATTGTTGCGGGCAAAAGGTTCCCAGACCTCGATTCCCAGTGATGTCAATGCCGTCACAATCTCAGGCAGCAAGCGATCTTTCTGCTGGGTTGAGAAACCGTAGTGATTGGCCAGATAGAGTGTCTTCGGCATTGTGTCTCCTCCTTATGGGCGGCAAACAGGATAAGGTCTGGGTGGTGTGTTGCACCCTTTGGCATTGCGTTTCATCTGTCATGTTGAAACAATAGGCTGACAGCGTTGTCCTCACAAAGTGGAAATCGAAAGTGAAACGGTTGACATGGAAAAAGGCGGTAAGGGCACTGCAGCAGATCGCCGGGGGGCGAATTGGCCGACGCCTGGTCAGGGTGCTTGGCGGACGCGATCCCGGGGTGACATTCACCATCGCCCTCAGTGCGAAGATCGCCAAGATTGATGGCCGGGATTCCGGGAACGGGCAGTGTTCCGGCAGCATGAATCAGGCAGGATCCGTGATTCTGATCCGAAGTCTGCGACCGCTCGGTGGGGGGACCGGTTTCCACGGTTCGGACCGGGTTGTGCGTGTGGCAGAACCATGGAGCCGACCGGGTCCCGTTGGAAAGGTGCGGCCAGTACCCAGGCCCGAGCCCGCTGCGGAATGGGCACTTATGGCCCGGTGAAGATCCTTCCCGTGCGCGCGTGGCACCAAAATCGGTCGCGGA
The DNA here is from genome assembly GCA_026709725.1 of Paracoccaceae bacterium. Classification (GTDB taxonomy): domain Bacteria; phylum Pseudomonadota; class Alphaproteobacteria; order Rhodobacterales; family Rhodobacteraceae; genus MPNP01. The sequence continues at coordinate 1,096 of JAPOSK010000435.1, forward strand.
CAATCGGTCTGGACGGCGGATTCCGGCGATTCGGTCGCGGATTCGGGATCCTTCCCAATTCTCGCATTGTCCTGCCTCATAGTGTTGTCTTTCCAGGAGGACACACTGCGAGAGGACAAAACAAGGCCGAAATGTGTCAAGCGCGATAGCCTTGAGGTGGGTCCAGAATCCCCTTGACACCTCTGTCAATACCACTAGCCTTGGGGCCATGAACGCCGAAAGCCCTGATCGTGAAGTGCACGAGCGCATGGCGCGACTGGAAGAGGGACTCAAAACGATGAAAGCGGAGTATGAGGGTGCCCTGGATCGCAACAATGCCGCGTTTGAACGCCTGCGGGCCGACATGGCCCTGCATCGCGAAGACGGCGCCAAACGCGACAAGGCCAACATCCAGTGGATTGTCGGCACCGTCTTCGGGGCCACCGTCCTGATCATTGCGTTCATGAGTCTTCTGGTGCGCTGGCCGATCTGACGGGATTCGTCAACCATGTCACTCCCATCCGGGCCCATGCGCGCACGGGTGTTGCTCTGCGATCAGCAGGATTGACCTGGGCAAGATATCCGGGCCCATGCGCGCACGGGTGTTGCGCCCCGGAGCGATCATCATTGGACCGATGACAGACCAGATCATATCACAGGCCGGACATCCCTCCCGTCCTCCTCTGGAAGAGCCTTCGAGTTTGCGAAGACGATAACGGAGTGCATCAATCACCCTGCCCGTAGGCCGCTGCCAGAGGTCTTCGCATTCACGGGCAGGCAGGGCACGCATCCGGCAACTCCATCATCACTCCGGGACCACGGCGGCGGGTGTCACCCGGTCTGTGGTCAGATCGAGGACCTGCCCGGTGGAACCTGTGATGCGTCCCGCCAGAGGGGCTGCTGGAAGGACACGGTGCCAACAGTCTCATCCGATGGCAGTCTTGTGGCCTGCCCATGGGCGGCGGGCGCGCGACGATTGCTCCAGCGGTCGTGTTCAGTGGACGGGGGATGGTCATCCGGGGTTTCGAATGTCTGACTGAGAACCGTGCGGGCCATCCGGCCCACAGCGTCAGGGCGGGGTCCGTCTCCTGCATGATCGCCCTGATGCCTGTCTCAAGGGTGCCGGCCCCGTGTCGTCATGACCGTCAGGGCTGACAGAGGGCTGCCTGATCGGTGGTGGCCTCTTCTGTCTTGGCAGGGGAGGGTGTGGAGTGTCGATATGTCATCAGAGGGCTCCTGCGCTGTCCCCGCATGGAGGGGTGTTGATGGGGAGCACTTTCCCCGATTCCGGTTCCAGGCCCAATGGATTGACCGTGCAAACCCGGTGGATTGACCACCCGGGAGGCGGCATGGATCGGTGCGGCGGCGAAAACATTCGGGAAACGGGGCGGATGTTTCGCCAGATCGCTGACTGGGGCCCGGTGCGATGTTGGCCCAATGCGATCTTGGCAGACCGCGCATGATCAGGGACTGACAGCGTTCCAGGTCCGCCATGCCAGGATCACACCCTTTGGCATTGCGTTTCATCTGTCATGTTGAAACAATAGGCTGACAGCGTTGTCCTCACAAAGTGGAAATCGAAAGTGAAACGGTTGACATGGAAAAAGGCGGTAAGGGCACTGCAGCAGATCGCCGGGGGGCGAATTGGCCGACGCCTGGTCAGGGTGCTTGGCGGACGCGATCCCAGGGTGACATTCACCATTGCCATCATCGCCCTCAGTGCGAAGATCGCCAAGATTGATGGCCGGGTCACCCGTGAGGAGATCGAAACATTTCGCAGTATGCTGCAGATCCCCCGCGGTGAAATGGCCAATGTGGCACGGGTCTACAACTATGCCAGCCGTACGGCTCTCGGTTACGAGTACTACGCCCGCACCATTGCCCGCACTCTCGGCTATGGACAGCCCGTCCTTGAGGTGGTTCTGGATGCCCTGCTGGCCGTGGCCAGGGCTGATGGCGTTCTGTCGCACAGCGAAAAAATTGCCCTGATCCATATCGGTCGGATCTTTCGATTGTCTGATGAGCATATCCATCAGCGCCTCGGCTCAACTGCCGGTCAGGCACCACCTGATCCCTACCAGACCCTTGGCGTAACGCCTGATGATGATATCCAGACGATCCGTGCTGCGTGGAAACGCAAGGTCATGCAAAACCATCCTGATGCTCTTGTTGCCAAAGGCGTTCCACCTGAGGCCCTGCGTCTCTCCCAGGGCCGCTTGCGTCTCTACAACGATGCCTGGGATGCGATCAAGCGGCACTCGGGTGTGGCCTGAGCTGTCTGTGTCCGAGTCCGCAGACTGCAACGACAGACACCGGATGCCAGAGCCATGACCCGCCTGATCCTGACCAAGTGTCTCTCCCTCATTGTCAGTCTGCTGGCGGCCAGCCTGATCATCTTTTTTGTCGTTGAGATCATACCGGGGGACCCCGCAGCATTCATGCTCGGGCTCAATGCCTCCCCCGAGACCATCACAGCGCTGCAACAGCAGCTTGGCCTCAACGGCGACCCCCTGACCCGTTATTTTGAATGGGTTCTGGGTATGCTGCGTGGTGATTTTGGCACTTCCTACACCTATCGCGTTCCAGTCGCTGAGTTGGTGCTTGACCGGCTTGAGGTGTCGTTGCCATTGGCTCTCTATGCCCTGGTGCTCACGGCCCTTATCGCGTTCCCCGTCGGTATGCTGGCGGCGGTGTGGCGGGGACGTGTGGCGGATTACGGCATCATGGGACTCACCCAACTCGGGATTGCTGTGCCAAACTTCTGGTTTGCGATGATTCTGGTGCTGATTTTTGCCGTTGGACTTGGCTGGTTTTCAGCTGGCGGCTTTACCGGTTGGGATCAGGGGATCCTGTCTGGCCTGAAATCCCTGACCCTTCCGGCAATCGCACTGGCTGTCACGCAAGCCTCGATCCTGGCCCGCATCATGCGCTCATCACTCATTGAGACACTTGGTCAGGATTATATCCGCACAGCACGGGCCAAGGGATTGAGTGAACGCACAACCCTCATTCGTCACGCTCTCCGCAACGCCCTGATTCCTGTCATGACCATTATCGGGCTGCAGTTCTCCTTCCTGCTGGCCGGTGCGATCATCATCGAGAATGTCTTCTTTCTCCCGGGACTCGGTCGCCTGATCTTTCAGGGAATCACCCAGCGGGATCTCATTGTGGTGGAAAGTGTCGTTATGATCCTTGTCTTTGCCGTGATCCTGGTCAACTTTCTGGTCGATGTCGCGTATGCAGCCATCGACCCGAGGCTGCGCACCCGGTGAAGCACTTGCCGATCCAGCTGCTTGTGGGCGCGGCTCTGAGCATTGCCTTTCCCGTTGCTGCCGCCATCTCCTTTCTCTGGACACCGCACCCCGTCGAGGTTCTTGATATCAGTGCGCGTCTCCTGTCCCCGGGCAAATCCCATATCCTTGGGACAGACCATTTTGGTCGTGATCTTCTTTCAATGCTGATGGTTGGCACACAGACCTCCATCGGAGTTGCCATTGTCGCAGTCGGGATCGGACTCCTTGTCGGTACCCCGTTTGGTCTGGCTGCGGCCTGGGGGCATCACAGTGCCTTTGATGAAGTGATCATGCGTGGCAATGATCTGGTCTTTGCCTTTCCCTCGCTTGTCATCGCCATCCTGATAACGGCGGTCTTTGGACCGTCGGCCTTCAATGCGATCCTGGCAATCGGAATCTTCAATATTCCGGTATTTGCCCGGGTAACCCGTGGGGCCGCCCTGAGCCTGTGGCAGCAGGATTACATCCTAGCGGCACGGGTGGCCGGGAAGGGTCCGGTGCGGATTTCCCTCGAACATATCCTGCCCAATCTCGTCAACCTTCTGCTTGTGCAGGCGACCATCCAGTTCTCGCTCGGGATTCTTGCCGAGGCCGGTCTCTCCTATGTGGGTCTTGGTGTCCAGCCGCCAACCCCAAGCTGGGGGCGCATGCTGGCCGATGCCCAGACCCTGATCTACACGCATCCACGCCTGGCCATTCTGCCGGGTCTCGCCATCGTGACCATGGTGCTTGGACTCAACCTGCTCGGTGACGGGTTGCGTGATTTCCTCGACCCCCGGATCCGGCACCGGCGATGACACTCCTCAGCGTCAGGGATCTCTCACTCGGGATTCACAACTCCGTCATACTCAGAAGAGTCTCTGTCAGCATTCCGGCGGGCGGAACCCTGGCACTGGTTGGTGAATCGGGTTCAGGAAAATCTCTGACGGCCCTGTCCATCATGCGCCTTCTGCCACATGGGTCCCGCGCGTCCGGGTCTGTTGATTTTGCCGGTCGCGATCTCATGACACTTGATGAAAGAACCCTCTGTACCGTGCGCGGGTTGCAGATCGGCATGATTTTTCAGGAGCCCATGACAGCCCTCAATCCGGTCATGACCATCGGCGATCAGGTTGCAGAAACGCTTCGAATCCACGGCAACGATCCCCCGGCTGCTGCGCGCGCCATCGCCTCGGAAAGGCTGGATCGGGTCGGTCTGCCGCCGGACAGGTTTCCCCGGTCACTCTATCCCCACCAGCTCTCAGGCGGTCAACGGCAGCGGGTCTGTATCGCGATGGCAGTGGCCATGCGCCCCAAGCTGCTGATCTGTGATGAGCCCACCACCGCTCTTGATGTCTCAACCCAGGCGCGCATACTTTCCCTGCTGCGGTCCCTTGTGGCTGATGAGGGGATGGCGCTGCTTCTGATTACCCACGATCTGGCCGTGGTGGCCGAAACCGCCGATCATGTGGCTGTCATGCATCAGGGCCAGGTCGTCGAGTCCGGTCCAACCCGGACAGTCTTCCGCACCCTCAGTCACCCCTACACCCGAAAACTCTTTGCTGCGACCTCACATACCCCTTCCCGGAAAGGGATCATGGGGTCTGCCCTGCTGAAAGTCCGGTCGATCGATCGAATCTACCGGCTGCCCCGCTCCAGGCTCCTTGCCCCTCCTTCCACGTTTCGCGCTGTCAGGGATGTGAGTTTCACCCTGCATTCAGGTGAGAGTCTTGGTCTCGTCGGTGAATCCGGTTGTGGCAAATCGACCCTGACCCGGGTCCTGCTTGGTCTTGATCCAGCCGCAAGCGGCCGGGTTTTTCTCGATGGTGATATCATCACCGCCACAGCTCCAGTCCCGCATCATGTGCGGCGAAAGGTCCAGGCGGTGTTCCAGGATCCATTCGCCTCCTTCAATCCGCGCCATCGGGTTGAGCGGTTGGTTGCCGAGCCCCTTCACCTGAACAAGAAACGCCTGAGCGGGACAGAACGGCGCAAGCGCGTTGCCGATGCACTGGTGAGGGTCGGGCTTGATGCTGCCGACATGGAGAAATTCATCCATGAGTTTTCCGGTGGCCAGCGCCAGCGGATCGCAATCGCACGCGCCCTCGTTCTCCAGCCCCGACTCATCGTCTTTGATGAGGCTGTCTCGGCTCTTGACGTCTCCATACGGGCCCGGATCCTTGATCTGCTGGCCGACCTGCAAGGATCGCTCGGTCTTACCTACCTCTTCATCAGTCACGATCTCTCGGTGGTCAGTGCCATCTGTGATCGAGTCCTTGTCATGAAGGATGGACGCATCGTGGAGGAGGGTGTTCCGAATGACATCTTCTCCAACCCCACCCACAGCTATACCCGGTCACTCCTGGCTGCTGTGCCGCGTATTCCATCCGGTTGGACCCCGGAGGCGACTGGTGCCAGAGCCCCTTCAGCACGATAGAGTTGCCTTGAGGATCCTGAAGACACGATTCCATAAGAATCAGCAACTGGCATCATTCTCCTGGGACGGTTGACCGGTCATGGGTACAGCTTGCAGCAGACGGCTGCCACTGGATATTTTCGGAGCGGAAATCATGCGATCATGACATCTGGCGCAATGCGAAGAGTGCCACCGGCCCGATTCCCTTCAATCCGGAATCAATCCGCCTTCAGGCACATCACTCGGGATTGGAGGGTCCCGCGAAGTTGGTAACAATTCCGGTCTTCGAGGCCAA
>JAPOSK010000621.1 GCA_026709725.1 Paracoccaceae bacterium
CTGGAAAACGGTGCCAGTCCGGAGATCCGGAATGCCGAGGGGCAACAGCCCATTGATCTCGCAACCAAGCGCAACGGCAAGGCCCTGAAGGATTGGCAGAATGCCCAGGCGGCAGAGCATTCAGATTCGAGCCCCGGAACAGGGGAGACATCCGAAGCATCCGATATTGGCGGTATGGTGACCACGGACACGATATCTTCAAGACCGAATCAACCGGTCGGTCGCACAGAAGCGGCCCTTGATGCTGATATTGGTTATGCGCCCGGCAAACCCAAACACAAGATCAAACCCGGCATGGCCAAGAACTGGGGTTCGCGGAAGTTCTTCCAGAACTGCTCGAAAGATGATGTCATGTGGTGTCTGGAGCGGGACTATGATCCGAATAAATCAAAAAATGCCCGAACCGTTCCCCTCCTGAATGCTGCCCGCTATACAGATGATCATGACATAATCGGATTGCTTGTCTCCCATGGGGCGGATCTGGGTGTCAAGGACAACTTCGGCCTGACACCCGTCCATTATGCCACCTACAATGACAAGGTTCCGGACAGGGTCATAGATTTTCTCGTCAGGAACGGTGCCGATATCTCCGCCAAGACCGACCAAGGACTGACGCCCATCTGCACTGCTGCCCGCCATGCCACCCAGGCATCCGCCATTGCGGGTCTGCTCAAGGCAGGCGCAAATATCCATGACCGCCTGCCCCGCAACGCAGAATCTCTCCTGCATATTGCTCTCAACAACAAGGAGTGCAAGCGGATCATTACCGCCCTTCTGGACGCAGGGCTTGATATCAACACAACGGATGCATCCGGTAATTCGGCCCTTCATGTCGCCATCCGGGGCAAGAATTGGGAAATCGCAGAATTGCTCATCAGACATGGCGCAGACCCCATGATTGAAAACAGCAAACACAGAAAACCCCTGGACCTGTGTATCAAGAGCAAGCGTATCGCCCTGGAATCCCTGATCAACCAGCTCAATGGCACGGCAGAAATTCCAGTGCCGGACGCATAAATTGATCGTGCGGACCGGACAGCGTGTCACCGGGGATTCGGGGCGATGGCCTGAGACTCGAAAATCAGCTCGGAAGGAGCTCGGATGCCACCGGGTTCAGAGCCGGTTCAGAGCAGACGATGCCACCGGCCCGGACTGTGCGGTGAGGTAATATTTGCGCCGGGGATCCTTCGGACCTGATCCAATTTCCCTTACCACCCCCCCGATCAACCAAACGCACTAGTCGGGCACGGGTTGCACGCCTGGATTGATCAATATGTTCGGCAATCTCTGCTGTTGATCGACCATCATGGCGGGAAAGAAGGTCGAGTATGGCCAGATCCAGTGGATCGGTCTTTGGTTTGCCTGACGCTACCGTATGAAGTGTAACCCTGAACTGTGTACCAATTTCTTCAAAATCGGGCGGCATAAGTCCAGCATCTTCACACGCACGCGTCATGCGCTGGATTCCGCTGCCCCATTGCTCGATTAATCCGAGCTCGTTGAAGACTCTGCCAATGATACGATTCCTCAGGCTTGATACACCACGCTTGAGATCCTCAACTTCAAGGCCAAAGGGAAGTAATCCAGGATTTTCAACTTCAATTCGGTCATCAAACACGGCAATCCGAATAGGCGTACCCCGCTGGGAATAGTCCGCATGGACGACCGCGTTTATAAGTGACTCACGCAGTGCCTCAAGCGGCAGGGTCCATTTATCTTTTCGCTTTAATGCACTGATATCTGCACTTCGTTCCATGTGTTTTTTGACAAATGTCTCAGCATCTTCGATGGCTGATATTGGGTGCCCTGTCAGATCAACATGATCCTGAATTCTGGCCTTGTCAGTCCCGACGAAACGACCGGCTTTTATCCAGGCATCCGGAAAATGCATCAAGCGGTCTCTCCCGAACAGAAGCATACCACCGATGGTGGGTACGCTGCGCCCCTGGTACTGGACCAGGAGGCGCAATGTGTTCAGATCATTCTTGTTCAGCTTGCGGATTGGAGCGAACGACTCGAAAATCGTGCCGAAATCAATGTCACCTGATTCGAGGTTTGGCATGGGTTGCTCATCAAAGCTAACCCCCTGTGCGTAACGCTTCATCTCTGCGATAAGTGCAGAATCAGCCTTGCGATTGGATGAGCCGGTCCGAACATACACCCCGCGTTCGGATCCTTCCTTTTTGATATATATGATGCGGCCGATTCTGACTGGGATAGATGGTAACGGAGATGACTTGTTTATTGCGCCATGGCAGGATTCTGAGGTCAGGAATCAGCCGTGGTTCTATAGAATCATCAATCCGGCTGGCCAACGATTCCTCACGCGCATGAGGGTTCTTGATGCCACAGACAGAGCGGGTTTTATCGTCCACACCGATCAGCACTGTACCGCCAGAAGTGTTGGCATAGGCCACCAATGTTTTCAGTATGCCCTGAGGAGAATCAAGGTTGCGCTTGAACTCCAGGCTTTTCCCTCTTCACGACGGAGCAGTTCATGAATATCCATGGCCAGAAAATCTACTCTGAAGCATCAAGACCTGTCAAACCTTACTTGGCAGCAGCCAGACTGTTGGTAATGTAGATTTCACGCAATCGGGTAGCGATGGGTCCTGGTTTGCCATTGCCAACCGGGCAGCCATCAATTGAGACAACAGGGGTGGCGGCAAGAGATGCTGCTGTAATAAATGCCTCGCTGGCATTTTGTGCATCCTTGACAGAGAACGCACGCTCCTCGAAGGTCAAATCGAGTTCGGCAGCACACTCAAGGATGGCTGCGCGGGTGATACCATGCAGGATATCGGTAGACAGGGGACGGGTTCGGACCACACCATCATTGGTGACAATGAATGCGTTGTTGGATGTACCTTCTGTTACAATGCCATCCTCGACCATCCAGGCATCCTGAGCTCCGGCCTTGACAGCCCGGCTTTTGGCAAGTGAGGGATAAAGCAGTTGCGTGGTCTTGATGTCGCGACGGCTCCAACGAAGATCAGGTAGGGTGATAACAGCGATTCCATCCCTGGCCGAAGCGGTCTCGCGCAGGGATTTTGTCTGTGTAAAGACAACCAGAAGAGGGTCCATTGGTTGGATGAGAAAATCGCGATCGCCGGAACCCCGGGTGATCTGGAGATAGATCATTCCCTCTTCAAGACTGTTGAGGACGGTGAGTTTGGCAAGAATGGCGACAAGTTCATCTGCGGTGAGGGGTGGGGTCATGTCGAGTTCATGGAGTGACCGCTGGAGCCGCTGGAGATGGCCCTCAAGATCAAGGAGTTTGCCTTCGAGGACCGGGATAACCTCATAGACGGCATCAGCAAAGAGAAACCCGCGGTCAAATATTGAAACCGTTGCATCCTCTTCGGATCTGTAATCTCCATCGACATAGACAGTTCTATTCATAAGTTCATTCCTTGTATCGTTGGACATCATCCCCCTCCCCAGAGCTCTGCGGAGGGTGGAGAAACCCACGCACTTTCGTAGAGCAACCCGTGGTCAATATCCTTCACCATGTACAAGGGTCCGTCCAGATCGACAATATCGGCAGCCTGGGCCAGGAGCATGGCGGGGGCCATGGCCAGCGAAGACCCCAGCATGCTGCCAACCATGACACGGAGATTGCGTCGCCGGGCTTCTGCTGCCAGTGCCAGAGCTTCGGTCAGACCCCCTGTCTTGTCAAGTTTGATGTTGATCATCCCATAGCATGAAGCAAGGCGTTCCAATGATGCTTGATCATGGCAACTTTCATCAGCGCAAAGGGTGATCACGCTGTCGATATCTGCAAGGCACTGATCCTGTCCGGCGGGCAGGGGCTGCTCGATCATCTCGACGCCGGTCTCTTCCAGGATTTCCTGACGGTCTCGTATCATATCAAGCGTCCAAGACTCATTGGCGTCAACAATCATCCGCGCGTCCGGCGCAGCCATTCTGACAGATGCAATGCGCTCCTGATCGCCCGCCCCACCCAGTTTGACCTTCATGAGCGGGTAGGACGCGTATTGACGCGCCTGTGCGGTCATTTTCTCCGGCTCATCCAGGGAAATCGTTATGGCGGTCGTCACTGGATCGGGTTCAGCAAGTCCGGCAATCTGCCACACAGGCGCCCCCTGCCGACGGGACTCAAGGTCCCAAAGGGCGCAGTCAACCGCATTACGGGCTGCGCCCGCAGGCAGGAGATTCTGAAGTGAGCGGCGGTCAATGGGGATTGGCAGGGTTTCAATCGCGTTCATCACCGAGGAAAGCGTTTCACCGTAGCGGGCACTGGGTACGCATTCTCCACGGCCCCTCAGATCCCCGTCGGTTATCGTGACCTCAATAACCTCGGCGTCCATCCGGCTGCCACGGGATATTGTGAAGGCCGTCTGTAACGGGTAGCGGCGTCTTGTGGCGGCAATCTTCATCAGACCCAGCACCTATCCGGTTTGTCGCCTCTCAACCGATCAGCGCATCAACAAGGATATCAGGACCATAACGAAAAGGATCCGTTGTCGGAAGACCTGTATCCTTCCCAACATCCTCAATCATTTTTGCGGCATCACGCTCGGACAACTCACTGGTATTGATCGACACACCAATGACACGGCAATCAGGGTTGACCATCTGGGCCATGGTCAGTGCAACTTCGGATAACTGGGTGAGCGTCGGCAAGCGATAACCGGAAAGACCGCGCATCCGGTGCCGTGAAGCATCATGGCAGAGGATCAGTGCATCGGGCTGGGCACCGTGGATCAGGGCCAGTGTGACTCCCGAATAGGATGCATGGAACAACGAGCCCTGCCCTTCAACCATGTCCCAGTGATCGTTCTCATTGGCAGGTGTCAGCCATTCGATCGATCCGGCCATAAAGTCTGCCACGACAGCATCAAGCGGTACACCATTGCCTTCAATGAGGATCCCGGTCTGTCCAGTGGCCCGGAAGGTTGACTGAATGCCCCGGCTGGCCATCTCACGGTGCATCGCCAGCATTGTGTACATCTTGCCAACCGAGACATCGGTCCCAACCCCAAGACATCGCTTGCCGCTGCGTCTCTGACCATTGGCAATCGGATACTCAGCCCTGGGAACCCGGACATCATGCAGTTGGCATCCGCAACGCTCAGCCGCTGCAACAATATCCGGCTCATCCTGCAGAAGGTTGTGCAAACCGGATGCCAGATCCATTCCGGCCTCCAAGGCACCAATCAGCACAGGTTTCCATGACTCGGCAATAAACCCACCGCGATTGGCCACACCGATGACCAGAGTCCTGGCACCATGCTTGACGGCATCCTCAACTGTAAGTTCATCAATGCCCAGATCGGTCTGGCAACCCGGAAGACTGATCTGACCGACAACACGATCCGGTCGCCAATCCTTGATGCCACGCGCCACCTTGGCTGCGGCCTTGTCCTGCGCATCACCGATAAACAGGTGATAGGGGTACTTGATCATCTCGGCAATCCGTAAGTCCTCTTCAGCAACGGCTATCACAGCAAAGACGCCATGGTGTCAATTCAATCCACGAGAATTGGATGCACACCATACTGACAGGTCCAGAATGCCGTCACCTCCGCAGATCTTCCTGCCCTTCTGCGATCAAGGATCAAGTCAGCCACATGGATCCGTGGCAGGGCACATGATCATAAAGGCAGATATGTGCCATATGAACCCAGTATGGCCCAGATGCATGATGCGCCATCATTGATGTCAATTCGAAAAGAATCGCGATCGGATCAAGGTCAAACTGATTGGGAAGGAATCTCCCCGACCGAATAATGGTTTCCGGTTCCCTGTCACGCATTTGCCACATCGCGGAAACAGAATTCCTGATGACGGCACCTGACGGCCACATTGATGCCCCATCGGCCATACTCGCCCGCCAGGGGGATGCCCCCTGCGCAGGACGAAGACACTGCCGTCATCACCTGCGGGTCATGGGTCCGGCAGGGCACCCGGTGTTTCCGGGGAAGGGGCGGACGCAGGCGCCCACCCTGCATCGGTCATGATGTGGTGCTGTCCGCGCAGGGTGGCACCCCCGCCTGATGGTTTCCGGCCCATCCGGCGGGTCTGGAGTGCCCTGTCGGTATATGGGAACACGGACCAGACACGAAGATCAGTGGAGCATCCTCAGGTCGACCCTGCTGGCCATAGCAGCAAGAATGAGGCCATCAGCACCTCAGCTCCTCGCATTGCATTTGCATACCGGCGTAACCTCACGCCTTCACCAGAGCTTATCTTGCATAGCCGATCATGTCTGCCAGCCGTAGGGCCGGTCCCCGCACGGAGATCGGGCTGCAGGAAGGGTCGCCCCGATGGGCCCGACCTGTGCGGGTCCCAATCAGCAGCCCGTGGCGTTCGCGCAGCCAAGGGTGCACCGCTGGGCGGTGTTCTGGGCATTGTCGTTCCAGATCCTTGACCGGCCGCACAGGCAGTTGCGGACGTCCTGATGGGTCAGGGGGCTGATGGAGAAGCAGCCGCTTGAATTCAGGTTCGAGAAGCCGGGCTGGCCACTCTCGTTGTTCAGGGTGTAGGTTCCGCCCGTCATGAAGCAGCGCCGTGCGAGAACGGTTGAATTAAAGATGCTTACACTCACATAGTAAGGCGTTTTTGCGGACAGGGTTGGGGAGTTGATGTTATTCAGGCCTAGGGCCCGTTGACACTCAACGGGCCGCAATCACCCCGGCCACCCGATCAATGAAGGCCGGGACGCTCACCACCGTCCCGCCCGCCCGCAATGCGGGCCCCGCAGCCCGGACCGTCCGGCGCCGCATCCGCGTCCCTCCCTGATGACGGAATGGGGTCATGGGCCCCACCGGGGAGGATGGTGAAGCGGACGAGAGGGCCGGGAGCGTCTGTGCGGGCGACGCTCCCGGGGGTCGGGCCGCCCCCGTCCCCCTGATCCCTCCCGTCCCCCTGATCCCTCCCGTCCCCCTGATCCCTCCCGTCCCCCTGATCCCCATTGGGCGGCCGATGGCCCGCCCCCGTCTGCGTGCTCCCCCGTCTGCATTCCGATGGGGCGCCGGCGGCCCCGGCACGGGCCGGAGGGTGGCGCCGCCGG
>JAPOSK010000629.1 GCA_026709725.1 Paracoccaceae bacterium
GCATATCCCGACGCCGCCTGCATGCGGCAGAGGAAAGTCACGCCGGGCCCGCGCTGAATGATCACGAGATCACGCGCTACGCACGTCATCTCGTTCTGCGCGAAATCGGTGGACCCCGACAGCTCAGACTCAAGCAGTCCAGAGTTCTGGTGGTGGGGGCCGGAGGGGTCGGCTCGCCGGCGCTGCTCTATCTTGCGTCATGCGGGGTTGGCTGTCTCGGTGTCGTTGATGATGATCGGGTGGAGTTGACCAATCTGCAGCGCCAGATCATTCACGATGAGACAGGCCTGAAGACACACAAGACCCGCAGCGCAAAGACTGCGATCAGGCGTCTGAATCCCCTCATCAACGTTGAGGAGCATCGTGTGCGTCTGGACACGACAAATGCGTCCGATCTGATCGGTGCCTATGATCTCGTGATTGACGGGGCGGACAGGATCGAGACCCGACGGCTCGTCAATCGGGTTTGCGTTGACTGTTCAGTTCCACTGGTCTTTGGTGCTGTCAGCCAGTGGGAGGGACAGGTCGGTGTCATCCTCCCCGGCCAAAGTGCCTGTTATGAATGTCTGTTCCCCACAACGCCGGCAGCCGGTGATATCCCAACATGCGCAGAAGCCGGCGTCTTTGGTGCCCTGCCTGGCGTTGTTGGAACCCTCGCCGCGATCGAGGCCATGAAGATCTGCATGGAGATCGGCACACCGCTCATCAATGCAATCCTGATCTATGATGCACTCCATGGCAACACCCGCCAGATCGCCTGTGATCGCCGCCCGGGGTGCCAGGTCTGTGGCCACCTGTGGAACACGGGTTCGGAAAATGGGATCTGATCGGGACCCATCGGCTCCACACACCTGAATCCTCTCCAATCCGTACGAATGATCGGTGCATGCGGGTTTGTCGGTGTTCCCGTGATGGGGCGGCGTGTTCAGACCATGCCGGGCACGACGAGATCGGGTGGGCGGTGGCCATCCTCGTGGGTCTTGATGTTGATCAGGACCTTCTCACCCATCTGGATACGTCCTTCGGTGGTGGCTGAACCGATATGCGGCAAGAGGACGACATTGTTCTGGTCCCGCAGTTCGGGGTTGATGTCGACACCTTTCTCGAAGACATCAAGACCGGCTCCCGCGAGTTCACTGGACTGCAGCATGCGGGTCAGGGCATTCTGATCGATAACGTCGCCGCGAGAGGTGTTGATGATGACCGCGGTGGGCTTGGCGAGTTTCAGACGCCTCGCATGCAGAAGATGAAACGTCGCGGGCGTGTGGGGACAGTTGACAGATATGATGTCCATGCGGCTGACCATCTGGTCCAGACTTTCCCAGTAATGGGCATCAAGCTCCCCCTCAAGGTCCGGGTGGACACGTTTGCGGTTGTGATAGTGAATATGCATGCCAAAAACCCGTGCACGGCGTGCAACTGCGGTTCCGACACGACCCATGCCGAGAATGCCGAGGTTCTTGCCGCCCAATCGTGTTCCCATCAGTGCGGTCGGGGCCCAGCCATCCCATTGACCGCTGTCCATCATCTGCAGGGATTCCCGCAATCGGCGGGTGACGGCCAGCATGAGGCAGAGTGCCATGTCAGCGGTATCATCAGAATTAACCCCGGGGGTGTTGGAAACCAGAATCCCGCGCTGGCGGGCTGTCTCGATATCGATATGGTCAAACCCTGCACCATAATTGGCGATCAGGCGCAGCTGCGGACCGGCTTTGGCAAGGAGGGCATGATCAATGCTGTCAGTGATTGTTGGAACCAGCACATTTGCAGAGGCCATGGCCATGGCCAACTCGCCCTTTGTCATCGGTGTATCGTCATGACGCAACGTGGTGTCAAAGAGTTCCGACAGTCTCTTTTCAACACCTTCGGGCAATTTGCGGGTGACAGCCACCTTCAATCGGGATACGCTCACCCGGTTGCACCTCCGTGTCTGAATGTTTGCGAATTGACCACAACACGCTCACTTTGTACATCATGATCAGGTCTGACCCGAACTGTATGAACCATTAGCACCCAATCTGGTTATGTGGAATATGCGATGATCAAGAATTCTGACGGATGCCTTGCCGGTGTCATTGTCCTCCTCGCAACGCTGCTTGTGCAGCCTGCATCGGCGGAGGTTGCCGGGAATGAACAGCCTGCGGTAAACCTTGAGCCGGAGCAACAGGTCGGCCGGGAAACCAGTCTGCCGATCCCGCGCTATGTATCACTCAAGGCACGACGGGCGAATGCCCGGCGCGGGCCGAGCACTGTCTACCCAATCGACTGGGTCTTCACGCGGTCGGGAATCCCGCTCGAAGTCATTGGTGAGTTTGAAAACTGGCGTCAGATCCGCGCGATTGATGATGCGGAGGGCTGGGTTGTCAGCTCATTCCTGACGGGCCGCCGCACGGGCCTCATTACCGCCGACGGGACGCGTATTCACCTTCTGGCCAACAGCACATCGCTCACGGTTGCCAAGGCAAACAGGATGGTCATTGTTGCAGTCAGAAGCTGCAGCGAAGACTGGTGCCTGATTGACCTTGAGGATTTGAAGGGGTGGGTTCACAAGGATCATCTGTGGGGTGTGTATCACCATGAAGTGTTTTGAGACTCCCGTGCGTCTTTCAGAATCCCCGCAAAATATCCTGTCCCGTTCCCATCAGGTCGGGACCAGGCCGCGCTTGCTCAGCAATGCATCGACCGATGGCAGCCTGCCACGAAAATTCCGGTAGAGATCCTCGGGTCGGCCTGAACCGCCTTGCGAGAGGATCGTGCGCTCAAGGCGGGCCGCTGTCGTGGCGCAGAAAGGACCACCTGCCTCCTCAAAAGCCTTGAAGGCATCCGCATCAAGGACTTCAGACCAGATGTAGCTGTAATAGCCGGCCGAATATCCGTCACCGGCAAAAACATGCTGAAAATGCGGCACCGCGTGACGCATGCGAATCGGTCCCGGCATACCGATTTCAGTCAGAATGCTGTTCTGCAATTCCATCGCCGACGCCGTCTCTCCGGTGGTGTGCAGACGCAGGTCGACAAGAGCACTGGCCAGATATTCAACGGTGGCAAAGCCCTGGTCAAAATTCCGGGCCGCCAGAATCCTGTCCAGAAGAGCGGCATTGATGGCCTGGCCTGTCCGGATATGGCGGGCATGCTTCATGAGAACATCCTTCTGCTCCATCCAGTGTTCAAAAAGCTGGCTGGGCAACTCGACAAAATCTCGGGCGACGCGCGTTCCTGATATCCGGGGGTAGGTGACATCGGAGAGCATGGCATGCAGTGCGTGCCCAAATTCATGGAAAAGGGTTCTGACATCGTCAAAGGAGAGCAGGCAATGTCCGTTCTCATCAGGCGGATTGAAATTGCAGACATTCACAACGATCGGTGACTCGGCCCCGCCAAGGCGCTTTTGGTCCCGAAAGGTGGAACACCAGGCCCCGGACTGCTTGCCGGACCGGGCGTGGTAATCGCCGATAAAGAGAGCCAGATGCCTGCCGTCACGGGTGACCTCCCAGCACCGGCAATCCGGGTGATAGAGGGATGTCTCAACCGGGGTGAATTCGAGAGAAAACAATCGTTCAGCACAGTCAAAGATCGCTCCGATCATCGCATCCAGTCCGAAATATGCCCGGACTTTTGCCTCCTGGTAGTCATGCCGGATCTGGCGCAGTTTCTCGGCATAATACCGCCAGTCCCATGGTTCGAGGTCTGCATTGACGCCATCTTCTGCCATCAGAGTCCGCAAGGCGCCGGCATCGGCTTCAGCCTGCTGCCGGGCCGGTTGCCAGACATCGTCCAGAAGGGATTCCACCGCAGCCGCTGTCCCGGCCATGGTGTTCTCGAGTTTATAATCGGCATAATCGCGATAACCCAGCAGGTTGGCCAGTTCCCGGCGCAGGGCAAGGATTTCATCAACAATTGCCAGGTTGTTGTTTTCATTGTCATTCGCACCCCGTCCGACCCAGGCAAGATAAGCCGTCTTGCGGAGTTCCCGATCCGGGCAGTACTGAAGAAACGGGACGATAAGTGATCGGCTCAGCGATATCGCATGACCATGAATCCCCTTGTCTTTTGCCAGTTGCTGCATCCCGTTTTGCAGCGTATCCGGCAGGCCCTCCAGAGCAGCGGGCGGTATGGGCAGGGACCAGTCGCATTCATCAGCGAGGATGTTTTGGGAGAACTCTGTCTGCAGGGCGGCAAGTCGCGCCCGGATCGCTCCAAACCGTTTCTGGTCATCGGCGGTCAGTGCTGCCCCGCCACGCACAAAATCCTCACGATAGAGTTCGAGAACACGCAGTTGCTCGTCGGTCAGATCCAGCGAAGAACGCTGTTCCCACAACGCATTGATCCGCCTGAACAGTGCGGCATTCATCACAATTTTCGTTGCATGCTCGGCAAGGCGAGGGGTGTACTCGGTCTCAATCCGTCGTCGTTCCTCATTGCTGTCAGCGGCCGCAAGATTGAAGAACATGCTGGCCACACGATCAAGGCTCTGGTCGGCATTCTCCATCCGCTCAATTGTATTGGCGTAAGTGGGCGATTCCGGATTGCCGGCAATCCTGTCAATCTCGGCGAGGCCATCAGCGAAGGCAGTTTCAAATGCGTTCGGAAACTGATTGTCGTCGATCTGATCAAACGGGGGAAGGGCGTGGATGCCGGTCCATGTCTGCAGAAGCGGGTTTTCATTCATGGCTGTTCTTTCATCCTGGTGGTATATGCACTATGGTCGGTTGCATCGCACTTGACCGGATCAAGCCGGTGATCAGGACCATACATATGCAGACGACCATGGATTTCAATTCATCGGTGGACCGGTGCAGGCGGGGTGCCGGTGCATCCCCTCCCGCTTCCGCGAAGTTGACGCAGAGCGCATGACTGATCGCGTCCGGGCCCTGGTGGTCGGCGGCGGTGTTGTCGGTGTCTCAATCGCCTACCACCTTGCGAAAGCGGGCTGGCAGGAGACCATGCTGATTGAACGGGATGAACTGACCAGCGGCTCAACCTGGCATGCCGCCGGTCTCCTGCCCCTCTTCAACCTGAATTATTCAGCCAGCCACATCCATCGCCATTCAATCAGCCTTTACAGGACCCTGGAGAATGAAACCGGTCTTGATCCGGGCTTCCGGCCCGTTGGCAACCTGCGCATGGCGCAGACCGAGGATCGCATGCGTGAGTACATGCTCTACGCCAGCACGGCTGATACAATCGATATCCCGTATGCCTTCCTCACGCCCGCGGAGATTGCAGAGCGGTATCCGCTTGTCCGCACCGATGATCTGCGCGGGGCGATTTTCCATCCAACCGATGGCTACATCAATCCGGCTGACCTGACACAGGCTCTGGCAAGGGGTGCGCGTCAACAGGGTGTGACAATACAGAAACGACGCCAGCTTGATGCCATGGAATGGACAGGGTCCGAGTGGATTGTCAGCGGCTCGATCATGCTTGAGGCGGGCGGCAACCTCATCGAATCGCCCGAGCGGTTTGCAGTTCACACCGAGCATGTGATCATGGCGACCGGAAACCATGCCCAGAGAACAGCTGCGATTCTTGGCATCACCTCCCCGGCAATCCCCGTTGAGCACCAGTATATCGTCACGGATGTTGATCCCGTGCTTGCGGAATGGCGCAAGGAGAACCCGGAACACCCGGTCCTCCGTGATCCCGATGCCAGGTGGTATCTGCGTGAGGAGCGTGGTGGCTGGCTGCTTGGCCCTTATGAAGATGGTGCGCCCGCCCGCTTTGCCCATGGCGTGCCAAAGACCTTCCGGTCCGACCTGTTCAATCTTGATCTTGATCGGATTGAAGCGGAGTACCAGTCGATGCTGCATCGCGTTCCATCCAGTGAGCAGTGTGGACTGAAAGGCGATTTCAATGGACCGATCTGCTATACGCCGGACGGAAACCCGCTGCTCGGTCCGGCCCCGGGTCTGCGCAATGTCTGGCTGGCAGAAGGGTTCTCATTCGGGGTCACCACGGCCGGCGGCGCCGGATACTATCTCGCGCAAACCATCGTCGATGGTGAGGCCGGGATCGACATGATCAGCTTTGATCCCCGCCGATTTGGCGACTGGATCACGAAACGCTATGCCATTGAGAAGAACGAGGAGTGCTATGCAACATTTCTGAAACTGCATCACCCGGATGAGGAGCGGCCGGCGTGCCGCCCCCTGCGCTGCGCCCCCTGCTATGATCGCCTCAGGTCGCGGGGTGCCCAGTTCGGGCAGGTCAATGGCTGGGAGCGACCAAACTATTTTGCTCCACAGGATTTTGATGATCACGCTGCCCGATCGTTTCATCAGGGAGGCTGGTGGCCATATGCCCGGGCTGAAGCCAGTGCCGTTCGCAGCGCGGTGGGCATCCTTGATGCCACCGCCTTCGCCAAACATGAAATCCTTGGCCCCGGTGCGACACAATTTCTTGACTGGTACACGGCGAATCGCCTGCCGTCCGTCGGTCGGGTTTCCCTGACCCACGCACTGACCCCGGCCGGGACAGTCTGCTCCGAGTTCACTGTCGCCCGGCTGGCCGGGGATCGCTATTTTCTTGTCTCTGCGGGTGCCTGGGCAAGTTATGACGGCGACTGCCTGCGCAAGGCCGCGCTCGATAAACATGTCGAATTCGGTCCCATCGAAATCCGTGATGTCAGCACACGGTGGGGATGTTTTGTTCTTGCCGGACCCAATGCACGATCATTGATGACGGATCTTCTTGAACATCCCGATCCCGCCACAGCCCTTTGCAACGAGAATTTCCCCTGGCTTGCCCACCGCACGCTGGAGTTGGGCATGTGCCCGGTGCGCGTCCTTCGGGTTTCGTACACGGGATCGCCTGGCTGGGAACTGTATCATCCCCTGGAGATGCAGAACTACCTCTTCGATCTTGTCGAGAGGCATGGCGCTCCCCATAAACTCAAGGACTTCGGAGCGCGGGCCCAGAACTGGCTGCGCATGGAGAAGAGCTACCGTGCCTTCGGGGCCGAACTCGGACGCGACATCACCCTTCATGAGGCCGGACTTGAACGCTTTATTGACAATG
>JAPOSK010000589.1 GCA_026709725.1 Paracoccaceae bacterium
CCTGAATTTGGGTCTGGATATAACCCAGTTTCTCGAGAGCTTTCGGAATTGAGCGGTTGATGATCTTGAAGTATCCGCCACCAGCCAGTTTCTTGAGTTTGACCAGTGCAAAATCGGGCTCAATGCCAGTCGTATCACAATCCATCACCAGACCGATCGTGCCGGTCGGTGCAATGCAGGTTACCTGTGCGTTCCGGTAGCCATTTTTCTGGCCAAGCCGCAATGCATCATCCCAGCACTTGCGTGCCAGCACGACCAGATCGGCATCAGGACAATTGTCCTGATCAAGCGGGACAGGAATGGTATTGAGTCCTTCATAGCCAACCCGATTGCCATAGGCGGCATTCCGGTGATTGGTGATCACCCGCAGCATCGCATCGGCATTGTCACTGTAGCCCTCAAAGGGCCCGACTTCTCCGGCAAGTTCAGCCGAGGCCGCATAGGAAACACCGCTGAGGATGGCTGTAAGGGCTGCACAGACAGCACGGCCTGCATCAGAGTCGTAGCCGAGCCCCATATTCATGAGAAGGCCGCCAAGATTTGCATACCCAAGCCCGAGGGTGCGGTAACGATAGGAGAGCCGTGCAATCTCGGGCGAGGGAAACTGCGCCATCAGAACCGAGACCTCAAGCGTCAGGGTCATGATCCGGGTCGTATGGGTGTAACTTTCGGTATTAAACTTGCCATCCTCATAGAATTTAAGGAGATTGAGCGAAGCAAGGTTGCAGGCGGTGTCATCAAGAAACATGTATTCCGAGCAGGGATTGGAGCCACGGATCGGCCCACTGTTCGGGCATGTATGCCAATCATTGACCGTATCATGGAACTGGATTCCGGGATCAGCACATGACCACGCTGAATGACCGATCATCTCCCACAGCTCCCGTGCCTTGATTGTCTTGACCACCTCGCCATCCGTCCGGCGGGTCATCTTCCAGTCATCGTCGGTTTCGATTGCCGCCATGAATTTGTCAGGTACACGGACAGAATTGTTCGAATTCTGCCCGGATACAGTTGCGTAGGCCTCCGATTGCCAGTCCGTGTCATAGGTCGGGAACTCAATGGATGTGTAGCCCTGGCGAGCGAACTGGAGAACCCGGTGGATATAATTCTCCGGGACCATCGAGGACCGGGCTGCCCGGATGGCCTCACTGAGGGAGGTGTTCCTGGCCGGCTGGCAGGCCTCGGCAAGTTCGAGGTCGGACTCATTGATGGCAACAAAGAGTTTGTTGAGCTGTCGGGACAGGATTCGCGAGCCGGTTACCAGTGAAGCGACTTTCTGTTCTTCGGTCACCTTCCAGGAAATGAACGATTCGATATCCGGATGATCGATATCACAGATCACCATCTTGGCCGCACGGCGGGTTGTGCCGCCGGACTTGATCGCGCCGGCGGCCCGATCACCGATGTTGAGAAAACTCATCAACCCGCTGGATTTGCCACCACTGGTGAGCGGTTCATTTTCAGCACGCAGGCTGGAGAAATTTGTGCCGGTTCCGGACCCGAATTTGAACAGGCGGGCCTCACGGCTCCAGAGATCCATGATACCGCCATCATTGACAAGATCATCATTGATCGACTGGATAAAGCAGGCATGGGGCTGTGGACGCTGATAGGAACTGGTTGATTTGCGCAGTTTTCCTGTCTGATGGTCCACATAATGATGGCCCTGGCTTGGCCCATCAATGCCATAGGCCCAGTGCAGACCTGTGTTGAACCATTGCGGTGAGTTGGGTGCAACAAACTGGTGCGCAAGGAGATAGCGCGTTTCGTCGAAATAGGCTTCGGCATCCTCTTCCGAGGAGAAATACCCCCCTTTCCAGCCCCAGTAGGCCCAGGTGCCGGCGAGGCGATCAAAGACCTGTTTGGAGGATGTCTCACCGATGTAGCGTTCTCCCTCGGGCAGTTTGGCCAATTTCGCCCGGTCCGGTTCACTGGCCCAGAGAAATGACGGGACTCCCTCTTCCCTGATCCGGCGCAAATGCCGCGCGACCCCGGCCTTGCGGAAATACTTGGGAGCAATGATATCGGTGGCAACCTGACTCCAGAAATCGGGAACCTCCACATTGTCCTGACTGAAGACGATCTCGCTGTGATTGGCAATTTCTGATTTTCGGAACTCGAATGTGATCCCCGCATAGGGTGACTCACCTGCCTTTGTGTATCTGCGTACAAATTCCATTGAAACAATCTCCCCTTCTGCATCACAAAACCTGCCAAATGGCCTTGTGCAGCTGACCATATTCCAAAGATTTACTGCACTGACTGTAAATCTGTGCTACATGTTGTGCTTCTATCAGCACGATTGTGGATATGTAGTGCGGGCACTATATCGCAGCCCGCAGTCAGTTGGCAAGGCCGTCAAGCCGAATTTGAGAGTCTCTCCTGATCACGGAATCACATTCCGGCATGCGGAATGTGCAGCAAGTCACGGATTGTCGTAGGCTTCAACTGGTCGGGGCGATTGGATTCGAACCAACGACCTACGGTTCCCAAAACCGTCGCGCTAACCAGACTGCGCCACGCCCCGAAAAGTGACCGGATGATCGTTTGCCAACGTGATTCGGGCCTCTAACCATTGCATGGCCAGAGCGCAATGCCCTGATCCAGCCTTGGGTGGCGAATCAGCGAATCACTGTCAATCCCGAACATCTCAGACAGGCCGCCGTTGATCTCGAGAACGGCCAGCACATCGCCATTATGGATTATTGGTGTCTGATCGTGCGGAATCGCGCGGCTGTGGACATGGAGGACCTGGCCTCGGTCATCGATGAAGATCATATCCAGCGGGATATTCGTATTCTTCATCCAGAAACTCTTCGGGCCGATCTCCTCAAAAAGAAACAGCATGCCCTGCATCTGCGGCAGATGGTCACGGTGCATCAATCCCTGCATCCTCGTGTCATCACGGTCTGCGATCTCGACATGAAATTGAGCTGTCCCCCAGGCTCCACGAATTTCGACGCGGTCATCCGCACAGGCCGCCACGCGCAGCGGCACAAGGACAGACAGGGTGATGAATGCGCAGATACAGATCTGCCTCCAGCACCGGAACACTGTCCGGATGGAGCGTGCCGTACGGCCAAACTGATTCATTTGCTGCGTCATGCGCCCTCTTTCTCTTCAGGTCTGCGGGGATGATGGATGCCCTCCGGCAGAACAGGGATTATGGTGCCAGCAGAACCGATTCCCAGGGAGAGTCCGCATCAGGGCGGGACCAGCGGTTGCGGGTGTGCAGCCGCCCCTCTCCCGCCTGCCAGATTTCAATGGCGAGTGGAAGAATCCGGTAACCGCCCCAGTGTGGCGGACGGGGCGGTTTGTCGCCGTATTTCCCGGCGACTGCCTCAACCCTGTCGAGCAGATCATCGCGTGTTCTGATGACCTGGGATTGCGGTGAGGCAATGGCGCCATAACGACTGAGCAGTGAGCGGGACTCGAAATATGCATCCGAAACCCGGCTTTCAACGGTTTCAACGGTTCCACGGACACGGATCTGAACCTGCATCCGGGCCCAGAAAATGACAAAGGCCGCACCATTACCGCTGAGGATCTCCATTGCCTTCACGCTGGTATAATTGGTGTAGAAGACAAATTGACCATCTCTGATATCCTTGAGAAGGACAATTCTGACATTTGGGATTTCGCCTTCTCCGGTTGTTGCCAGCGCAATCGCGTTATGTTCGGGAATGCCTCGCCGTTGAGCCTCCCTGAGATAGTTTTTGACATGCTGGACTGGATCGCTCGCCATCGTGCCTCCCTGGTCGGACTCGGGATGAACGGCATGCACGCCGGGGAACGGTCAAAAGATTTTTTCCAGACCCGCTGCATGCTATTGCCGGAATGCTGATTCTGCCATAGTGTAATTTTATCCCGAGAGAAGTGAACTGGGGCATTGCATGACGTTGATGGATGGCAAGCGCGGACTGATTATGGGCGTCGCCAACAAGCGGTCAATCGCCTGGGGCATAGCCAGGGCCTGTGCCGAGCATGGTGCTGCCCTGGCTTTCTCCTATCAGAACGAGGCATTGCGACGGCGGATTGAACCCCTTGCCCATTCTGTCAATTCCGGATTGCTCTATGCCTGTGATGCGGCCGATGCCGACTCACTTGATTCCCTCTTTGCGAATCTTGAACGTGATATGGGGCAAATCGATTTCCTTGTCCATGCGATCGGGTTTTCTGACAAAAATGAATTGCGGGGGCGGTATGTGGATACATCCCGTGACAATTTTCTGACATCGATGGATGTCTCGGTCTACTCCTTTACCGCTGTTGCTGCACGGGCTGAAAAACTGATGTCCGACTCGGGATCACTGCTCACCCTGACCTACTACGGTGCCGAAAAAGTCATGCCGCATTACAATGTCATGGGTGTGGCCAAGGCAGCACTGGAGGCCTCCGTCCGGTATCTTGCGGCCGATCTTGGTCGCAATGGCATTCGGGTCAACGCCATTTCGGCCGGGACAATCAAAACCCTGGCTGCATCGGGCATCGGCGACTTTCGCTACATCCTCAAATGGAACGAGCTGAATTCACCCCTTGAGCGGAACGTGACGATCCAGGATGTCGGCAATGCCGCTCTCTATCTTCTTTCCGATCTCGGTTCCGCAGTGACTGGAGAGATTCTGCATGTCGATTCGGGTTATCATGTCGTTGGCATGAAGCGGGTGGATGCACCCGATATCGCCACAGTCAGCACGGCAGATGAGTCAAAACGCCAATGAACACAGAAGCCTCGCCACATTATGAGAAGGGATTCTATGTTGACTGGGAGCAAATCCATCGTGATTGCCGTGCACTGGCGTGGCGGCTTGAGCAGTGCATCGATCCTGACCACCCCTTGCGCGGCATCCTGAGCATCACACGCGGCGGGATGGTGCCGGCCATGATCGTGGCCCGTGAACTCGATATTCGGGCGATCGATACGATCTCGATCAAATGTTACGACCACCAGGATCGCGGCGAACCCGTCATAATCAAGCCTGGCAATGATGAATTTCTGGTCGATGGTGCGGACATCCTTGTCATTGATGATCTCGTGGATACGGGTGCCACAATGAAACGTGTCCGTGAATTCTACCCCGAGGCAACCTACTGCAGCGTTTATGCCAAACCTGACGGTCGCCCTCTTGTCGACGTGTTTGTCACCGAAGTCAGTCAGGATACCTGGATTTTCTTTCCATGGGACATGTCGCTCCAATACGCCAAACCCTTCCGTGCATCCTGAGGCATTTGATCATCAAGCCGCAATGATGCCCGGATCACGGCCAGACCCCATCGATAATCGCCTCCCCGTCCGCCGGGTGGACCTGTCCGGGAGGCCCATGGTGTGCTGACCCGATATGCGCGCCCCGAAATGGCGGCGATCTGGTCCCGCCAGGAGCAGTTGCGGATCTGGTTCCGCATCGAAGCCCATGCCGTAAGTGCCCAGGCAAATCTTGGCCGGGTCTGCCCCAGCATCGCACAAAAACTCTGGGATGGAGAGCCTGATCGCTTCGATGAGGATCGGATTGCTGCCATCGAAACGGATGTCCGCCATGAATCCATCGCATTCCAGACCTATATTCTTGAATGCGTTGATCCGGCTGTGCATCCTTATTTTCACCATGGGCTTACGTCATCGGACGTCCTTGATACGGCTTTTAGCCTCCAGCTCGTTCGTGCCGGTGATCTTCTGCTGTCAGGACTGCATCGCCTCGCCGACAGGCTTGCAGCAGTCGCCCGCCGCCATCAACACACGCTCTGCATTGGACGGAGCCATGGTGTCCATGCTGAACCCATCAGTTTTGGTCTCAAGATGTTGCGTGCCTACAGTGAGTGCCGACGCAACATTGCACGCCTGGAAAATGCACGAAGCGAGGTGGCTGTCGGCAAACTTTCCGGCTCTGTTGGAAGCTACACCTGCATTGATCCCCGGATTGAGTCATATGTCTGCCAGCAGCTGGGGCTTGCGATCGAACCCATCGCCTCACAGATCGTCCCCCGGGACCGACATGCCCAGTTCTTTGCCACCCTCGCCCTTGTGGCATCGTGCCTTGAGCGGCTTGCCTCCGAGCTGCGGTTCCTGCAGGTGACGGAAATCAGCGAGGTTGCAGAGGGATTTGGTCGCCGCCAAAAGGGATCATCAGCCATGCCCCACAAGAAGAATCCGATCCTGTCAGAAAATATTACGGGGCTGGCCCGGGCCGTTCGCGGCTATCTCATGCCGGCACTTGAGAATATTGCACTCTGGCAGGAAAGGGATATGTCGCATTCCTCGGTTGAGCGCTTCTCCGGCCCGGATGCCACCATTACCCTTGATTACGCTCTCCATCGCATGGCCGGGATCATTGATGATCTTGTCATTGATGGTAACCGGATGCTGAAAAACATCAAGCTCTCACACGGCGCCTGGGGTTCCCAGAAGATATTCCTTGCCCTGCTTGCCAAGGGCCTGGAACATGACATTGCGTACCGGATTGTTCAGAACGCGGCATTCGGGAGCAGCCCATCCACACATGATCCCACAACGCAACCTGACTTTGCCGCCCGCCTGCTGGCCGATCCACAAGCCAGGGACTGGCTGACAGCCAATGAGATCACGAAACTCACCAGCCCCGATGCCTATCTCTCCCATGTCAACATGATCTTTGATCGCGTCCTCGGCTAGGATCCTGATATCTCCTGCCCTGCGACCCGGGCTTCAGCGCCGACCCTCTCCCGTTCGGAAAAAATCAGAACGCCATCCGCCAGGAATCGTCATCGGATAACCGGGCGCGGGCTGAATATGGCCTGAGGGCAACGCAGGTCATGTCGATATCAGGCGGGATACATCGGAGATCAGGCCCGTGCCCTGCACAGGCAAGGGTCGACTCGTCCGCCGTTCATGCCCACCCTGCCCCGGATCCGCCTTCACGACCTCCAATCCATCTTCAGGCAATCGGGTCGTCAGATTCACACCGATGGCAGTCAGTACCGGAGGTCAACAGTTCACAGAATCCGATATT
>JAPOSK010000265.1 GCA_026709725.1 Paracoccaceae bacterium
AGGCTTGGCAAGTACTTCGCTGGCGAGTTCGCTTCAGCCAAGGATGACATGGATGACATTGCGCAGGCCGCTGACAGGGTTGTCGTCGGCTGACAATCGTCGGAGGATACACAGAACCGTGCGGCGGTGTCATGTCGGCGCGCGGTTGAAGGACTGAAAGGGAAGAATCATGAGCAAGCCGCTTGTGGCAATCACGGGTGCAAGCTCGGGCATCGGTGCCGAGACGGCGCGGGCATTCGCCTCCGCCGGGCACCCGGTGCTCATGATGGCACAACGGCTTGAGAGAATGAAAGCCATGCGGCTTCCTGATTCGATGTGCCGAAAGGTTGATGTCAGGGACCGGAATCAGATCAGGGGTGCCGTGGATGATGCTGAAAGGAAATACGGACCCGTTGACATGATGTTTGCCAATGCGGGGATTGCCCGGCTTGCCGATCTTGGAAGGCAACCTCCGGAAGAGTGGGATGAGATGATTGACATCAACACCAAGGGTGTCATGAATACTGTGCATGCTGTTCTGCATGGGATGATGGAGCGACAGTGCGGGACACTGGTCATGATGAGCTCCATCGCCGGCCGCAAGGTCTATCCTGATCACGCAGTCTATTGCGGGACAAAGTTCTTTGTCCACGCAGTTTCGGAGTCAATCCGGGAGTTCCTGTCCGATTACAATGTGCGGGTTCTCGTTGTGTCACCCGGCGTGATCGAGACCGAGGTTCTTTCGGGTGTTCTTGATCAAAAAACACTTGAAGCGTACAAAAAGAACAAAGCCGCAATGGGAGGTGGCATCGGAGCCGACATCGTCGGCAAACTCATTCTTGACGCCTATCAATTGCCGCAGAAAGCCCTCGTCCAGGAAATCTGTCTGACCCCCACACGCCAGAGGTATTGATCCGTCATCATGACTGCAGTCGAGTTTCGCAATGTCGGGAAGTCATTCGGGTCGGTTGAGGTCCTGAAGGGATTGAATCTGGAAATTGCCGCGGGCGAGTTCATTGTCCTGCTTGGTGCGTCCGGTTGCGGCAAGACCACACTCCTGCGGATGACGGCCGGGCTGGAGACGATCAGCGAGGGCGAAATCGCGATCAATGGCACGGTTGTGAATGAGACTCATCCACGAGACCGGAACATTGCCATGGTCTTCCAGAATTACGCTCTCTACCCGACGATGAAGGTGCGGGATAACATTGGGTTCAGTCTGGAAGTGGCTCGTATGAAGCCGGATGCAATTCGCATGAAAGTCGAAGAGGCGGCCCGGACACTCAACATCACCGAACTTCTGGACAGGAAGCCGGCCGAACTCTCCGGTGGGCAGCGCCAGCGCGTTGCAATGGGCAGAGCCATGGTCCGGGCTGCCGATGTTTTTCTTTTTGATGAGCCTCTCTCGAATCTTGATGCCAAACTGCGCGCCCATATGCGGGTTGAAATCCGTCAGTTGCATGACCGTCTCGGCGCGACAACGCTCTATGTGACCCACGACCAGATTGAGGCCATGACAATGGCTGACCGGATCGTGCTGATGCATGATGGCAACATTGTCCAGGTTGGCTCGACCGATGATCTCTACGACAAACCCAACTGTCTGTACGCGGCAGAGTTCATCGGGACACCTGCCATCAACTGCTTTGCCGGAACAATCGAGGTTCATGCGGAGGGTCCGCGATTTGTCGGTCTCGGGTCGCCGCTTCCCTTGCCCGCCGCCTGCAAAAGTCATGATGGCAGATCCGTGACCCTGGCAATCCGTCCGAATGAGATGGTCATTGATGATGATGGAGCCCTGCCGGGCACGATCGTCATCGTGGAGAAGACCGGGACCGACCTGCAGTTTCACATGCAGACCGCCGGAGGGACTGAATTTGTTGCTGTCGTCCCCCGGTCAACAGCGGGCAGGCGGGGGGATGCTCTGTCATTCACGGTCGACCCGGATTCTGTTCATCTCTTTGATGGAGAGACCGGTGGGCGCCTGGTGACCTGAACACGGCCGCTGCCTCTGGAACTGCAGGGCCGAATTCGGCATCTGTGTTTGCCAGTGCAATATCGGGATGTGAAATCGCGAAAATGTGAAATCGGGCTGCTTGCAGGCAGTCGGAGAGAGGAGAGATGTATGCGTTCACAGTGGAATCAGTCTGAACTGGACTCCCTGATAGCCACCTGTGCCGACAACGGGATCAGCGAGGATCTCGCAATCCGGACCTACACAACCCGACTCCTGGGTCAGGATCCGGAACTGGTTCTCCATGGTGGCGGCAACACCTCGGTCAAGACAAGGATGACCGATGCCACCGGCATCACCCATGATGTCCTCTGTGTCAAGGGATCCGGGTGGGACATGGGAACCATTGAGCCGGCCGGCCTCCCGGCTGTTGAATTGCAGCCTCTGGCTGCCCTGGCCCGGCTTGAATCCCTGAGCGATCATGATCTGGTCGCCGCCCAGCGTCGAATGCTCCTTGACCCGATGGCTCCCAACCCGTCCATTGAGGCTGTCCTGCACGCGATTTTGCCGTGCAAGCATGTCGACCATACGCATGCCAATGCAATCGTGTCCCTTACCAACCAGCCTGATGGTGAGGATCGAATCCGTGATCTGTTCCCGGAGACGACGATTGTGCCCTATGTGTTCCCCGGTTTCCTGCTGGCAAAGGCTTGCCAGGACATTCTCGATTCTGTGGCCGGGGTCAGCAGCCTTGTTCTCCTGAACCATGGGATTTTTACCTTCAACGATGACCCGCGCCAATCCTACGAGGACATGATTGCCATGTGCACCAAAGCCAAGGCCTGTCTTGATGGTGGCAATCCCCGGCCATTTGCTGCCAGGACACTCCCGGACATATCACCGCCCATTGCTGATTTTGCGCCGGTTTTGCGGGGGGCTCTTGCCCGGGAAACAGCGATCGAGGGGCGTCCGGATCGCTGGATTCTGCACCATCGGACATCGGATGAAATCCGTCATTTCGTCGATGGTCGGGAAATCGGCGATTATGCCACCCGCGGCAATGCCACACCGGATCACTCGATCCGCATCAAGCGCTTTGGCATGATCTCGCCGCCGCCCGGTGCCGGGACCCTTGCAGCCTATGCCGACAGTCTCAAGCGGGCAGTCAGGGATTATGCCGATGCCTACTGTGCCTACTTTGACCGCAACAATGCCCGTGTCGGTGGTGATCGCACATGTCTCGACCCGATACCGAGAGTTGTTTATGTCCCCGGTGTCGGATTGTTTGGGGTCGGGCGGACCGGGAAGGAGGCAAGGGTTGCTGCGGATGTTGCCGAGGCAACAGTCAATGTCATCACCCGGGCTGAGGGAATCGGCACATTCGAGGCACTGGGTGAGGAGGAACTGTTTGATATCGAGTACTGGTCGCTCGAGCAGGCAAAGATCGCAAAATCCGCCGAGAAGCCCCTCCACCGCCAGGTGGTTCTGGTCACCGGCGCAGCAAGCGGTCTTGGTCGGGAAGCCGCCAGGGTCTTTCTGGATGATGGCGCTGAAGTTGCCCTGCTCGATGTCAATACCGCGGCGCTGGAGGAGACCGCGGCGGCGATTGGTGGAGCGGGGTTCGCCTGTGATGTCACTGATGAGGCGGCCGTTGAGCGTGCGATCCGTGCGGTCGTCGAGCGTTTTGGCGGGATTGACATTCTCATATCAAATGCCGGTGCTGCCCATCAGGGACGCCTCATTGATGTCGATGAGGAGGTTTTCCGGGCATCCCATGAACTGAACTTCTGGAGCCACCATTATGTTGCCAGAGCGTGCGTTGCCGTGATGGAGAAGCAGGGGACCGGGGGTGCACTGGTCTTCAATGTCAGCAAGCAGGCCCTCAACCCCGGTGCCGGACTTGGTCCCTATGGGACATCCAAGGCCGCCCTTCTTGCTCTGGTCAAACAGTATGCCATTGAGCATGGTGCCGCCGGGATCACATCAAACGCCGTCAACGCTGACCGCATCCGCACCAATCTGCTGACTGATGATTTCGTCAGGGAACGGGCCGCTGCCCGCGGGATTTCTCCCGAAGAGTACATGCGGGGCAATCTTGTCAGACGCGAGGTCCTTGCCCGGGATGTCGCTGAGGCATTTCTTCACCTTGCCAAGGCCCGCAAAACCAGCGGCGCGGTTCTGACCGTTGATGGTGGAAACGTCGCAGCGATGGTGCGGTAGATGCACGCTGATTCAGTGATTCCTCACCCCGATGTGTGGGCACTCACGCGGCGGAAGCGGGGCTGCCTGTGACAAGGGAGCGATTGAGCTGATCCTGTCGGTCCAGCAGTTTTTTCCAGTCATCCCGGTGTTGCGGGTTGGGCAGAACGGCATCTCCCATCCGCGACATCGCTTCAGCGGCGGTATCGAAATCCGGGTACCATCCGATCCCCTTGGCGGCGGTGATTGCTGCTCCGAGGGAGGAGGCTTCAAGGGAGTGGCTGACAAAGAGTGGCAGCCCGGTGGCATCAGCAATCATGGACCGCCAGAGTAATGAGTTGGCACCGCCGCCGACGGCAACGATGCGATCAATCGGGACACCGCTGCGTGTCATGGCCAGAACTGTGCGGGCCACTTCTCCAGTCAGTGATTCCAGCACGGCCCGATAGACATGTCCGGTCTCGTGGGTTGAACGCATGCCCATGATTGCCGCCGATGCATCCATGGTCCAGTGCGGGTTCATGCACCCGGAAAGATACGGGCTGACTGTGACGCCTGCTGCTCCGACCGGCAGGCTGGTCGCCTGCCGCTCAAGCCTCGCAAAGATATCGGCGTCTGGTGTGGCATTGACAAATGTCCTGATGAACCAGTCAATCAGGAACGTTCCGGCCCGCAGAACGCCTTCATAGAAATAACCGTGTCCTGTTGGCGACGTCATGGTGCGCCAATCAAGGGAGATCACCGGATCAGCCCCCCAGGCACCGGTAATCAGGGCGGTGCCAAGATTGAGATAGGCACGACCCGAGCGCATGGCATTGATTCCCAGACCGGCACACTGGCCATCACCACCGGCAGCAATAACCGGCACTCCTGCCGGGAGACCCGTTGCCCGCGCCGCAGCCTCACTGACTGCTCCCACTGTGCTTCCAGGAGCATAGGGTGTCGGAAACTGATCGATGGACAGATCCAGTGCTGCGAGAATTGCATCGGACCAGGTGAGTGAATGGATGTCAAAGGTTCCCATGGGGTCTGCACTTGTCCAGCTTGCAGCCGGATGGCCCGTGAAGCGGCCGGTAAGGTAGCTGTGCACATCGACAAACAGGTCTGTTGCGACCAGTGATTCGGGTTCATGCTGCGTGAGCCAGTGCAGCCGGTAGACGACCGGTGTCAGGTCAACAGGCTTGCCGGAGATCCGGTGCAGTTCCGGACCACCAAAACTGCTGGAAAACGCGGCGACGGAGTCAAGGGCCCGTTCATCGAGCCAGACGATGGACGGGCGAACCGTCTCCCCCCCGGTGCCCAGGAAACCGATTGTTTCGCGTTGATTGGAAATCGCGAGCGCTTCCGCCTTTGCCATATCGACATGCTGACCGAGATCGAGAAGCGCCTGTCTGCAGGCATGCCACCAGTCATCCGGCTCCTGCTCAAAATGACAGGCTGCGGTCTGTGTCATCGGGATGTCAGCCCGGCCCTCACCAAGCGCTTGTCCATCGGGGTCCCAGGCAATGGCCTTGGTGGACTGTGTCGAACTGTCGATGCCGATAACGAATTTCATGACACCCGCATGTTTACCTGTCGAGAAGTGCTGTTGCCAGCGATGTGTCGACGACCAGATGTGTCAGGATTCCACCCGTCGCTGCCGCACGCACGGCATCGGATTTGATGGTACCGCCACCGATACCGATCCGGTTGGGGATCAACCGGACCCTATCCAGCGCAATGGCCATCGTCCGGTCGATGAGCGGTCCTGGAACCTCATCCCCCCTGGCGTCGATGAATCGGCCGAAGACAATCCCCCGGGCACCCGCAGCAAGATAATGATCACAAATGGTCTGATTCAGATCGGCCGGGCGCAGAAGGTCGATCGCTGCCGTCAGTTCACCAATCCCGAATACAAGGAGATGACATTTTGCCATGAGAGAAAAATGCTCGGAAATCAGGGGCTCCGAGGAGAGGGCACGGGCCAGTTCCGGTGTCGACAGATAGGCCGGTGCATGGAGTGCGCGGCAGCGGGCAGTCAGACAGCCGGCCAGTTCTGCCGCGCAGCCGGCCGGTGTGTCAAAAACCCCAAGCATCGGACTTCCTGCAACTTCAATGACGGTTGAGTCCGGATGTGTCACAGGGGGCATGTTCCGGACCAGCGCGCCGACTGTTCGCCCGGAAGAAATCCCCAGAATCGCACCATCATCAATGCACCGGGTCACGACACGGGCTCCGGCGCGGCCAACAGCATGTCGAATGGCGTCCGCGTTCTCCATTGCAGGCACAACATGAGCCCCCTTGAGATTGAATGCGGCACGCAGGCGGGCGGCAAGTTCCTGTTCCTGCAGAAGATCAGGGTCAACCCGGGTGGTCACCAGACCCCGTTTACGCCCCTCCTTGAGGTATTTGGCAACTGTTTGGCGACTGGTTCCGAGGAGTGAGGCGATTTCGTCCTGGGTGCACTCCTGAACATAATACAGCCAGATGGCTGCATGCATGGGATTGCCGGCAAAATCCTTGGCCATACCGCTTGTCCGTCACTCCATTTTCCGGATCGGTCTGCTGTGGCATGACCACAACAGAGTCTTGACATTTTCCATGAAATGGTGGCAATCGTCAATCCTGCTTTGGGTACGGGTGTCGCTCGAATCGGGAATTCCCCATGTCAAAAACCAATTCATGCAACGCTGTCAATGCATGGCAAACGCCCCGACCTTCCGACCCGTTCCACCGGATATGGCAGCCATTTCCCTCACACCGGGCCAGCGCGTGGTCATGGCAGCACCGCAGATGTCCCCGGTCATGACACCACGCTCCTGGACAGACCTCATCGATGCGTCCTGCAGGGGCACCTGGACCAATCCCGTGACCG
>JAPOSK010000218.1 GCA_026709725.1 Paracoccaceae bacterium
TAAATGTCAAGGGGTCAATGGAACTTTCTTGGCACTTAGGTATATAATCCCCTTTGTCTTCACTCATTGAAACGAACCCATTTGCAAAGGGGATTATACACATGAGTTGACATTACTCATAATACCCAATGATATTCAGTTACTTGATGGATCGATAGAGTGTTTGGCAAGATTCAATATAAAAAACTGATTCTTTTGAACTAATTTAGATTCTGTCAACCAATCGATATAATCCCCTTTTTATTCACCGGCCATGGCGTCTCACATGAAATCGAGGAATGTTCCGCTCTCTGTTGAAACGTCACTGAGCGGTGCTGCCTCGTCTGCGTTTATGCGACTTTCCCCTCCTGCTCAAGTTGACAGGCAATGACGCACTGAAGCGCGGACCATGGTCGAACTCACCGGATTCAGCGGGATATTGACCAGTGTCCAGGCCGGCGGAGTCAGGCGGGCAAGTGTCGGTGCCGCATCTTTTGGCACACGGCAGCAAGCGAGGGCGCGGGCAGCGATGGAGGTGCAGGCCGCCACCCGGTATGCCGGCCGCTCAAGAACCCCGATGCTGACCAGTCCGGTCAGTGTCCTCCAGGCATGCCAGCGATGGAAATCGGGCAGATTGTCCGATCCCATCAGCCAGAGAAACCGGCAGTGGGGATTGGTTCGTTTCAGAAGCGTGATCGTGTCAACGGTATAGGTCAGGGATCTGCACTCCTCAAGAGTCGAGATGATGATGCGGGGATGGCGGGCGATGGCCCGAGCGCGTTGAACACGGGATGCATAGCTGTAAAAGGGTTCTGGTTTTATTGGGTTCCCCGGCGAGATGAGCCAGAGAACCGCATCAAGCTGGAACTTGTGCAGGGCCCAGAGCGTCACATGCCGATGACCTGCATGCGCCGGATCGAATGAACCACCAAGAATACCGATATTGCCCACGGCCGGCAGACACTCCCGACGATGGGTCATCAACGATGTCTTGGTGGCGGGTCAGGAGTTCGCATCGTTCGTGTTTTCAAGAGAGTCAGACTATAACGGGTCACTTGACTGATTGGCAGGGATACCAGGCTATGGCCCAGGAATATGTCTATGTAATGGATGGGCTGACGAAAATCTATCCGGGCGGCAAAAAGTGCTTCGAGAATATACGTCTGTCTTTCCTGCCCGGCGCCAAGATCGGCGTTGTCGGCATCAACGGTGCCGGCAAATCCACCCTGATGCGAATCATGGCGGGTCTTGATGACGAGTACAGCGGCGAGGCGTGGGCGGCCAAGGGTGTATCCGCCGGATATCTGCCTCAGGAACCCCAGCTTGATCCAACGCTTGATGTGCGCGGCAATGTCATGCTCGGAGTGGCACGACAGCAGGCAGTGCTGGATCGCTACAATGAACTGGCCATGAACTACTCGGATGAGACAGCTGAGGAAATGGGGCAGTTGCAGGATCAGATTGATGGCGAAAATCTGTGGGATCTGGGCAGCAGGATTGATCAGGCCATGGAAGCCATCCGTTGTCCGGAAGACGGGCAGAATGTCGCAAACCTGTCGGGTGGAGAGAAACGCCGTGTTGCTCTGTGCCGCCTGTTGCTTGAAGCACCGGATATCCTCCTCCTTGACGAGCCGACCAATCACCTTGATGCCGAGACTGTGGCCTGGCTGCAGCACCATCTCATTGAATACAGGGGAACCTGCCTGATCATAACCCATGACAGGTACTTCCTCGATGAAATCACCGAATGGATTCTCGAACTCGATCGGGGTCAGGGGATTCCCTACAGGGGGAATTACTCCAGCTGGCTGGAACAAAAGGCCCAGCGGATGGCCGGTGAGGAACGCGAGACGAAAGCCCGCAAACGGACCCTGAGAAGGGAGCTGGAATGGATCCGGGCCGACGCCCGTGCACGGCAGGCAAAACAAAAGGCCCGCATCAATGCATACAATGATCTCGCCGCCATTGATGAAAATGAGCGGGTTCGCAAGGCGCAGATCATCATTCCACATGGTCCCCGACTGGGAAATACCGTACTCGAGATTGCCAGTCTGGTCAAATCCTTTGACGGTCGCTTTCTGATTGAGGATTTGAGCTTTTCAGTCCCTTCCGGTGCCGTTGTCGGCGTCATTGGACCGAATGGAGCGGGCAAATCGACCCTCTTCAATATCATTACCGGCCAAGTCACCCAGGACAGCGGATCGGTGCGGATTGGTGAGACAGTCAAACTGGCCAGCGTGAATCAGGACCGCGACAGCCTGGATGGCAGCAAGACAGTCTGGGAGGAAATTTCCGGCGGCGACGAAATCATCACCCTCGGCAGGGCCGAAATGCATTCACGGGCCTATTGCTCCGCCTTCAACTTCAGTGGCAGTGATCAGCAGAAACCCATCGATCTTCTTTCCGGGGGCGAGCGCAATCGGGTGCATCTGGCCAAACTCCTGCGGGTTGGTGGCAATCTGATCCTTCTTGATGAGCCGACCAATGATCTTGATGTTGAGACTCTCAGTGCTCTTGAAGATGCCATCGAGAACTATGCCGGCTGCGCGATGATCATCTCGCATGACCGGTTCTTTCTTGATCGTCTGTCCACACATATTCTGGCCTTTGAAGGCAATTCGCATGTCGAATGGTTTGAAGGCAACTTTGCTGACTATCTTGTCGATAAACAGCATCGGCTCGGACCCGATTCAATCATCCCGAAACGCACCCGTCACAAGAAATTCACCCGCCCCTGATTCCGCCAGGAAGGCACGCCCGGAGGCCAGTGGGCTTTTCGGTGATGGGTCCGGTGGTCTTCAGCAGCCTGCTCTGGTAGCTCATTGCGACCCGATCCATCTGGGCAAGCCACTGGTGCTCGGTCTGGCGCGCCGCCAGTCTTCGGGAGATTGCCACCTCATCAAACCCGCTTTGCCGGGCAAGCCGGTACTGATCGGCGATGAGCGAACCGGTGGCACGCAAGCGTCCGGTGTAGCCGAGCTGCCGGAGACGGGCGGCAAGACTGAAGCCCCGCCCATCGACGAAGTCGGGAAATCTGATACTGATCGCCGAGAGCCAGCAAAAGGATGGTATAAGGATATCGGGATCCTGATCATTGCTGATCTCCAGAAAGACAGGGCTTTCAACCCCCTGCAGCTCCGCTTCGACCGTAAGGTGCTCGCAATCAGCCAGGTCGTCCTTCCGGAATCCGTCATCACGGACGATGACAAGGTCTCCGTTACAGCTGTTCACCGGCATATCTTGGATTGTCCGGATAGAGTGCGGCAAGGAATGGCGCCTCGCCAAGCCTGCGGTAACACGCCAGGAAGGTCTCACGATCATCAAGCCGTGTTTCGAGGTAACGATCGATCAAGCGTCGTAACGCCGGCAGCAATTCGTCTGCTGCAAATCCCGGACCGGCACGACGACCGATCGCGGCGGTTTCGGTCCCATCGCCACCCAGTGTGATCTGGTAATTCTCGACGCCGGCACGATCAAGCCCAAGGATGCCGATATGGCCGACATGGTGGTGGCCGCAGGCGTTGATGCATCCCGAGATCTTGACCTTGATATGGCCAATGCGCTTTTCCAGTTCAAGTGCATTGAACTCGCGGGCGATGTCCTGGGCGACGGGTATGGATCTCGCCGTGGCCAGACTGCAGTAATCCATTCCCGGACAGGCAATGATATCGGAGATGAGGCCAATGTTTGCCGCCGCAAGCCCGACGGCCTTGAGATCTGCATAAACACCCGGCATTGATGCAAGCGGAACATGGGGCAGTATGATATTCTGCTCATGACTCACCCGGATTTCATCATAAGCATACTTCTCCGCAATCGCTGCAATCGCACGCATCTGATCGGATGTTGCATCACCGGGTGTGGCACCGATGGCTTTCAGTGAGACCGTAACGATTCTGTATCCATCCTGACGATGATCAGTGAGATTTTGCTCTGCCCATTCCCTGTATTCAGGATCTGAACTGAGGAGACCCTCATGCTCATCCTGGGGCCGGTCGATGAATTCCGGCAGGCGGAAGGATGCGTCAATGTCTTCCATCAGTTGGGGATCAATGCCGGGGAAGACTGCCAGTCGTCGTTTGAATTCAGCCTCGATCCGTTCGCGGATGATATCCCGGCCTGTCTCATGCACCAGGATCTTGATTCTGGCCTTGTGCTTGTTGTCGCGGCGTCCAGCCAGGTTGTACACTCGCAGGATTGCCTCAATGTAGGGCAACAGGTGATCCTTGGGCAGAAACGCCCTGGCAACCATTCCAATCATTGGCGTTCGGCCAAGACCGCCACCGATCAAAACCTCAAAACCCGGTTTTCCGAAATCATCCCTGACCATTCTCAACCCGATGTCATGCGCCCGGGTGACGGCCCGGTCGTTGGGAGACCCCGTGACGGCGATCTTGAACTTGCGTGGCAGATACTGAAATTCCGGATGGTCGGTTGACCACTGCCTCAGCAACTCGGCCGTCGGTCGCGGGTCCTCAATCTCATCACATGCGGCTCCGGCAAAATGGTCGGCCGTGACATTGCGAATGCAGTTCCCCGATGTCTGAATCGCATGCATGGAGACATCCGCAAGAGCATCGAGAATATCAGGGACATCACGCAATTTCGGCCAATTGAACTGGATATTCTGGCGGGTTGTGAAGTGTCCGTACCCTTTGTCCCAGCGCTCGGCAATCATTGCCAATTGCCGCATTTGCCGACTGTTCAGCGTCCCGTAGGGGATCGCAACCCGCAACATGTAGGCATGGAGCTGCAAATAGAGCCCATTCTTGAGCCGCAACGGCTTGAATTCATCCTCGGACAGGGATCCATCTAGACGGCGCTCGACTTGCCCTCTGAATTCCGCAACTCTTGTCCGGACAAATTCATCATCAAACTGACTGTATCGGTACATTCAGGAGTCCGCCTGTTTGCCGTGGAAGTAGTTTGTTGGCCCGCGCGTCCGAAACACTTCCCTGAAATGCACAGGGTCGGGAAGCCCCTCATCATTGAGAGCGGCGTCAGCGAGATAGGCACCGACATGGCGGTGCCGATGGGAATCGGCGCATGCCAACGCACTGATGGCCTCATTCTCATCGTCATACAATGCAGCCCTGCGGATATCCCTGACCCATTCGCCGTCACGGGCGAGATAGATGACATCGCCCTCCAGAAGATCATTGGATGTGATGACTTTCGGTGTGAATTTTCTTGGCATCAGACCTGCTCCACGGCCAGAATCGGGATCTCCTCCGACCTGGTTTCACCAGCAGACAGCCCAAGAAGCAGAATAACCGGTAAATCCGCCACACAACCCTGCAAGGCATCCGGAAGCGCACCAATCGTTGTGACGGTGATGGCCTCATCGGGCCTTGAGGCATTGGCAACCACTGTGACCGGCATGGCGGCATCAGCACCATGCATCAGCATTCTGCCCCTGATGAACTTCGTTGAGTTCCTGCCCATGTAAACCGCTGTCACGGCGTTGGGTTTTGCCATCTCCTTCCAGTCAAGTTCGGTAAAACCATTCAGGTCATGACCCGTCGCAAGGCGCAGCGATGAGTTCCGGTGGCGCCTCGTCAGTGAACGTCCGGCTGTTGCGGCCGCGGCCGATGCCGACGTAATTCCGGGGATGACCCTGTACCGGATCCCGTTGGCTTCAAGGGCATCAGTTTCCTCATCCAGTCGGCCAAAGAGGACCGGATCGCCTGACTTGAGCCTGACAACCCGGAGACCGGTTCCGGCGCAATCAACCATAAGTCTGTTGATCGCGTCCTGCTGCCAATCGCCCCCGCGGGCGGACTTGCCGACATTGATGATCCTTGCCTCACGCCTTGCGAGTTCAAGAATCGGTTTTGGAACCAGCCGGTCATGCAGGACAACATCCGCACGATCAATTTCCCGACGCGCCCGATATACAAGCAGCTCAGGGTCGCCCGGACCCGCACCCACGAACATGACACACCCTTCCTCCTGACGATCCCCGGCCCCGTTCAATGCGGAATTGAGGACCTCCGGAAAGCCTGCCGGATCTCTGTGTGCATGGCGAAACGGATCGTGTTGCGGGAAGATCGTTTCCCAGAATGCGCGTCGTGCCTTGCCATCACTCAATCGTGCCACATGATGACGGAACTGGCCCGAGATCAGAGCGATCTGACCGAGTGCAGCCGGCAGCATCTTTTCAACAGCTGCCTTGATGCGCCGTGCCAGAACCGGAGCCGTGCCTTCAGTGCCAATGGCGACCGTGACCGGTCCACGATCAACAATCGCCGGTGTGATGAACTGGCTTTTTTCAGGGACATCGACCATGTTGACCAGCACACCGAAGGATTTGGCGAAGTCAAGAACCCGCAGGTTCTCCGCTTCATCCTCATTGGCTGCATAAAACAGCATGCATTCGACCTGATCATCTTTCAGCAGACGGCGTGGCACAAGATCAATCTGTCCCTCACTGTGCCACTGGACAATCTCATCAATCGGGTCCGCACCGTAGACAAGGATCCGTGCAGGAGACTTGAGCAGAAGGCGCAATTTGCAGGCCGCAGTATCACCAGCCCCTGAAACGACCACCGTCTGTCCTGCCAGATCGGCAAAGATGGGGTAATATCTCACAATCTCGGATTCCTGGATGATGTCATTCCCAACCTGAATAGGAATATATTCTGTCAAAGTCAAATCACAAGCCAATATCAATGGAATATTTTTCTAAAAATTTGCATATTCAAATATTTTTCTAAATTTGCACATATCAATGATCAAGCCGGGATCAGGGTTCATCCCCCAAACGGGTGCCCTGTTTCTCAGCGTTTCGGTATGGAGACAAAAAGAGACCGGGCGGTCGGACCGTTGCAGTTTTTCCCACCATCGTGACGGGCAATCAGACACTGTCAGCCCGGTGGACAATTTCCATTTGTCGCCCTCGGCAGCTGAGCAACAATACTGAAGCGGCACGGCAATGAGATTGGAA
>JAPOSK010000119.1 GCA_026709725.1 Paracoccaceae bacterium
CAGATCGCTGATTGGGGCTCAATGTGATTTTGGCAGATCATGCATGATCAGGGATTGACAGATTCCCGGGTTCGTCATGTAGGGATCACGGTTTCTGGATATGAACAACGGCCTCCACCCGTGTCCGGTCGCCCGGCACATTGCGAGGGCGGGTGTTGCGACACGGAGGAGAGATCATGGGAATGTCCAGGATGATGTTGAAACCTCCCCGGGTGGGACATTCCGTGTGGGATCGCCGGCGTGGCTGCAGCGGGACTGTCGGGGCGGGTCAGCCCTTGACGGCGCCGGTGGTCATGCCGGCGATGATTTGCCGTGCGGCAAAGAAGGTGAATATCAGCGGCGGGATGACAATGAGGGTCCCCATGGCCATGATCCGGCCCCATTCGACCCCGGTATCCGTGATGAAGCCTGCCGCTCCGACGGGGAGGGTCCGGGTCTTTCTGCCGGTGAGCAGCAGGGCGAGGATGAACTCGTTCCATGCAATGCGAAACGTGAAGATGCCCGCGACCGCGTACCCCGACTTCATCAATGGCAGAAGGACCCGGAAATAGACCTGCAGCGGCGACGCGCCATCAATGACCGCCGCCTCCTCCAGCTCAACCGGAATCTGCTTGAAGAATCCAAAGAGAAGCCAGATGGCGAAAGGCAGGTTGAGGGCTGTGTAGAAAAACGTCAGGACCGCAAGATCGTTGTTGAGGCCGAAATTCACCACCATGGCAAACGCCGGAACCGCAAGCACCGCCGGCGGAACCATTCGCACCAGCAGAGTGGCGTTGGCGGTAAACTCTCTGCCACGAAATTCCGTTCTTGCCAGCGCATAGGCACAGAATCCGCCGAATATGAGCGTGAACGCCGTCGACAGGGTGCCCACAATGATCGAGTTCCAAAGGTAACCGTCAAAATTGCCCCGGGTCATGATATGTTCGTAATTCGCCAGGGTCGGCACAAAGAAGAACCAGACCGGTTCCTTTTGCTGGACGAGAACATCATTCTTGAATCCGGTCGATACCATCACCCAGATCGGCATCAGGGTAATGATGGCCAGCACCACGAGCGCGATGTAATGCGCAATGACCGAGCGCCGTCCTCCGATTGCCCTGCCGACCATGCTAGATATCCGACTTTTCCTTCATCGGATTGCCGGCAACGAGAATCGCGAAGCTCAATCCGAAGACAATGAGAATCAACAGAACAGAGATTGCCGACGCATAGCCGAGCTGTTGTGTCTCAAAGGCCCGGTTGTAGATGTGCAGGGAGAGAAGCTCTGTGGCACGACCCGGTCCGCCGCCGGTCAGGATGTACATGACCTCGAGGGCACGAAAGACATCGATAAGGCGCAGGAGCAGTGCAATCAGCAGGATTGATCGGATCATCGGCAGTTTGACAAAAAGGATATGCTGCCACCAGTTGGCGCCATCAATCCTGCTTGCCTCAAGAATCTCGGAGGGCAGGGCCTGGAGGCCGGCGATGACGATGATGAAGATGAAGGGTGTCCATTGCCAGATATCGGTGAAGACAATGGCGAAGAATGCCAGTTCAGGGTCACCAAGCCAGACCTGCGGTTCAATCCCGACCATGCCGAGATAATAGTTGATCCAGCCAATGCGTGCGTCAAAAAGATAGCGCCAGATCAGGCCGACAACGACCGGGGATATCATCAGTGGCAGGATGAAGATGGTTCGGAAGACCGATGCCCCGCGAATCGGTTTTTCGAGCAGCAGAGCCAATGAGACACCAAGGAACATCTCGATGGTGATGGTCCAGAAAC
Organism: Paracoccaceae bacterium; assembly: GCA_026709725.1. Taxonomy (GTDB): domain Bacteria; phylum Pseudomonadota; class Alphaproteobacteria; order Rhodobacterales; family Rhodobacteraceae; genus MPNP01. The sequence continues at coordinate 1,769 of JAPOSK010000119.1, forward strand.
CGAACCGAAGTGTGACCCAGATCGATTCATGGACATTGTCGTCGGTCAGCATGCGCACAAAATGACGCGTGCCCACGAAGGGAGCATCCTCGAATCTGGTGCCGATCTTCCAGTCGAAGAGGCTCAGATAAAATGCCTGCAGGACGGGATAGACGAGACCGGCAACCATGATGGCGACCGCGGGCAGAATAAAGAAATACGGACTCAGCGGGCGAATGCTCACTGTTGCCGGTGGCGCCGACGGGTTCGCCACAGTTCCTCTCGCCCTGACCGGATTCGCATCGACCGGGCACCGGCCATGGCCGGTGCCCGTGCCGAAGATTCGTCTCAGCTACCCTGACGGTACTCGGCCCACTTGTAGTAGCCCTCACGCTCCATGATCGCGCGCGCCTTCTCGTTGGCTTCATCCATTATGGGCTGGATCGGATCATCGGTGGTGATGACTTTGGTCAGAGCCTGACCGAGAACATCGATATTCAGCTCGTTCCATTCGGGAATCAGGGGTCGCCAGTCCGGGTCGGCGCAAGGCAGCTGTTCGGCAACAACCGGGTATTCCGGGAACAGGTCAGCGTTGTTCTGAATCGTGGAATGCCGGATTGGATCGCCACCCAGCTCAACCATGCGCTGGTCTCCTGCCTTGTTGGTGAGATACTGGATCAGGAGGAACGCCGCTTCCTGATTCTGCGAATTGGCAGGAATTCCAATCGCAAAGCCACCCGTTTCTGAGCCGCATCTGACATCCGTCGGATGAAGCGCAAACCCGACATTTCCATCAACTGTCGACAGATTGGGATTGCGCGACATGGCTGCAATCTTGAGAGTATCAAGATAAAGGGCCGCATCACCCTGCAGGAACGCTGCCGACGCTTCACCAAAACCGAAGGTTTCAATACCCGTTGGCCCGGTCTGAACCACATGTCGCATGAATTCGGCGGCCTTGACGGCTTCCGGAGAATTGATCACCGGATTCCACTGATCATCAAAAATCTTGCCACCCATTGGTGCGAGGTGAAGCAGCCATCCGGCTGTAACCTGATGGCCGGTCTTGCCCCGCGAGGTCATGGCCGGAATGCCGGCTTCACCCAATTGCGTCATGACGCCAGCGAGCTCGTCGTAGGTGGTTGGAACCGCAAGCCCCTGCTCTTCAAAAATGTCTTTGCGATAGGCGAGGATGGAGGTCTCTGCGCCGAATGGAAGGCCGTAGAGCGCACCTGACTTGCCGGGCAGATAGCCCTTCCCGCCGCCCACAATTCCACCATTCTGGAGATAGGCGTCCGCAATATCGTCAATGTCGAACTCCGGGTCGACGAGGGCGCCATTGGTGAAGAACTGCGACAGTGGCGTCAGCAATCCCTTCGCCACATACTCACCCTTCCACATTACGACCCATGACACGATGTCATACTCGCCTTCCTCCTTCGACATCTCAAGGAGCTGTCGATCACGAAGTTTCAGGTATTGCAGAGCGTCAACCTCGACCTCAATTCCTGTTTCCTCGGTGAATTCCTCAAGCAGTTCCTCGGCTGCGGTGAAGTGGGCAAGCGCCGGCCAGCTTATGACCAGTGTGGTTCCTGCATATTTCTCATAGGGATTGGCCATCAGGGGGCCGGCAATGGCCAGGGCCGCACCCATTGTCACGGCCGCGAGTCTGTTTTTCCAGTCCAAGAATCTCATGTCTTTCCTCCTGCAGTTCCTGGGTTGTTCAGGCAATCGCCATGCCTGATTTTCGATCAAACAGATACATTCTGTTCGTATCAAAAAGATATTCGCCGCTTTCCAGCGGCGCACTGTCGGGACCAACCTCAATCGAGGCGGTCACCGGCTGATCATCAATGCGGGCCGCGAGGAACTGGCTGGAGCCGATATACTCGGCAACCTCGACAGTGAGATCGATGGGGGCAAAGAGTGAAGACCGGGTCCCTCCAGCGCCTTCGACGGAGAAATGTTCCGGTCGCAACCCGATGACGACATCCCGTGCGGAATGATCCGTGGCGGCCTTGCTGAGCCGCGGATTGAGAGGGATGTCAAAACCCTTGCCCCGAACACGAAGACCATCGGAGCCTGTCAGCTGCGCCTTGAGGAAATTCATTGATGGCGAACCGATAAATCCGGCAACAAACCGGTTGACGGGTGTGTTGTATACGTCCCGCGGTGTGCCAACCTGCTGAATAATGCCCCGATCCATGATCACGATCCGGTCAGCCATGGTCATCGCTTCAATCTGGTCATGCGTGACGTAGATCATCGTGCGCTTCAGTCGCTTGTGCAAAATTGCCAGTTCGGTGCGCATGGTTGATCGCAGCTTGGCATCAAGATTCGAGAGCGGTTCGTCAAACAGGAAACAGTAGGCATCGCGAACAATGGCTCGCCCCATCGCCACACGCTGACGCTGACCGCCCGAGAGGTCGCGCGGTCTGCGGTCAAGATATTCGGTCAATTCCAGCATCTCTGCCGCCAAGCGCACCCTTTGCTTCACCTCATCTCTGGGTCGGCCCGCCAGCCTCAGGGCAAAGGACATGTTTCCGGAGACATCCATATGCGGGTACAGGGCATAGGACTGAAAGACCATCGCAATGTCGCGTTCCTTCGGCGGGGCCCAGGTCACGTCATTGCCGCCAATGAAAATCTGCCCCGCTGAAACCGGTTCCAGACCCGCAATCATCCGCAATGTTGTTGATTTTCCACAACCGGACGGTCCGACGATGACAACGAACTCACCCTCATCAAACTGCAGGTCCATCATCGGGATCACAGTTGTCTCCCCGAACGACTTCATCACTCCTGACAGTTTGACACCACTCATGCGAATCGTTTGCTTTCACCAGTGTTTGACCATCGTCTTCCGTCACAATACGATTTTGACGCCCCGTTACAACTTGTTTGTCGCACGAGGGACAGGGGATCAAATCAACTGGCCTGAATGCGACGGGATGCCAATGATCGTCACCCCGGCACTGACACTGTGATGGCCTCAGGTCGGGGCAGTGAAAATGCACCCTGAGAGATTGACGCTGAAGGCATGAGCGTGCACGCGGATTGACCGGGCGGGCCCGCTTTCCCGCCCGCCGGGAACATCATCTCCAGGGATCGCAAGCGGGCCCGGAGCAGGTGCACGGCAGATCACGGGCCGATATCTTCCCGACCGGGGCTTCCGGTCTGCCGGCATGTGCAGGGCGGACAATTCATGGATTCGCCGGAGCGTGTGCAGGCTCCGGGGTCATCATGCCAAGATTGTCGGGACGGAATGCCCGGAGATTGTGTGCGGGACAGGGTGCTGACCGGAATGCGGTGGACCTATTTCAGTGTCAGCCTGAGGATGTTCAAATCGTCCTTGCGCTCATAGACCAGATCGCTTGCGAGTGTCCTGACGAGGTGAACACCAAGTCCGCCAACGGACCGTTCGTCAAGAGCGGCATCAATATCAGGCGATATGCTGTCTTCCAGGATGTTGAAGGGCTTGGCATTGTCCGAGAGGCATAAACGCATGCCATCACCGATGGGTGTGATGTCAAGCCAGGCGCGGGTTTCTTCATTGTCACCATGGGTGAATATGTTCAGGATCAGCTCCTCAAGAACCAGCTGAACATTGAAGACGAGATTGGCCGACCACCCCTCGGCCTCGGCAATCGAATCAATTTCCTGATTCAGCGCCGCCAAATCGGACGATTCGCAACAAATTGAGTAGACTTCAGCCATGCCTAGGACTTGTAGCCGTCAAACCGGAATGAGATGCAGGTGATGTCATCGGTCTGATCAAGACCCTGGGAAAAGTCATCAATCGACTTCATTATGGAGTCTATGAGATCGTCCTTGCCATCGCGAACGGCCTGGCTGACGACGTCCATGAGCCGTTCCTCACCATAGAGATCATTCTCCTGATTCGCGGCTTCCGTGACACCATCCGTATACATGATCAGCGTATCGCCGGCGTCCAGACGGTGTGTCATCTTGTCAAATGACATGTTGAACATACCCAGTGCGATGCCCTCGGGCATCGGCAGGAAGCGCGTCTCGCCGGAGGCTGACACCACAAGGGGCGGGTTGTGTCCACCATTGGCATAGGTGATCATGCCGGAGCGGGTGTCAACAATCGCATAGAGCACAGTGACGAACATGTTCGCCATGTTGTCCTCGCAGAGGAATTCGTTGACATCACGGATCACATCTGCCGGATCGAGGGTCCCAATCGCGGTCCCCTTCATCGTTGAGCGTGATGACATCATGAACAGGGCTGCGGGGACGCCCTTGTCAGAGACATCAGCGATGCACATTCCAACCTTGTCGCCCTCAAGCTGATAGATATCAAAGAAGTCGCCGCCAACATCCCTGGCGGCCCGCATGGTCCCTGAAATCTCAAAGTTGTCCCCATTCGGGAAGGATTTCGGCAGGATTGACTGCTGCATTGTCGAGGCGATGGAGAGTTCATTGTTTATCGAAAGCAGCTCATCGCGTGCGGACATGGCATCATGCCAGATCTGGAGCTGTTCAACAGTCCGCTTGATCGTGACCCGCAGATCATCGAAATCAATGGGCTTGGTGACGAAATCAAAAGCACCCCGGTTCATCGCCATGCGGATATTCTTCATGTCGCCATAGGCTGAAATGATCACTGACCGGATATCAGGATTGACGCTTGGAATTTCCTGAAGAAGCGTCAGCCCGTCCATCTCCGGCATGTTGATGTCAGAGAGAACGACCTGGATCGTGTCATCCTCGCGCAGCTTCTGCAGGGCCTCGACGCCATTATGCGCAAATGTAAAATCGTACTCCTTGCGTCGGATTTCACGTCGCATCCGCTGGAGGAGCAGAGGCTCAAGGTCCGGTTCATCATCAACGACCAGAATCTTGCACGGTGTCGTCAAGGTACTCCTCCTCTCTCACGGTTCATTCATGCAAACAAGATCAGCCTTTCTGTCACGGCTGAAATGCCACCAATTCCGCGCTCGGAGACGAACGCAGGCGACAGTTTGCCAGAATCTTCGAGCGAATTGAAGAGCAAATTGGAAATTTGCACGATACGGCGCCGGAATCCTGCCGCAAAATACCCTTCAGGACAGCACCTGCATGCGCCGGAACGACTGCGCTCCGATCTGCAGCCCGCATCGGTGTCAGGGGTCACCGGGCGTCA
>JAPOSK010000459.1:0-1641 GCA_026709725.1 Paracoccaceae bacterium
GGAAGAGCCTGCGACAGGACAACCCCTGGTGGGCTGCAGGAAATTACCATGTATCGGGTATAGACTGGAAGAGAACGCATTTCTCCCCGTTTGCTGAGTTGACACTTAACTGGAATATCAAACGCTCTGTAATCGTAATGGGGCTTCGTCGCGTTGGTAAGACGGTTATGCTTTACCAGCTCATCGAGTGGATGATTCAGAACGGTTTCAACAGTGAACGCATCCTGTATTTGTCAGTCGATACACCGCTTTACAGCGGTATGCCGTTGCAACGATGCTGGAGCTTTTGAGAAGGAAACGGGTCACAGTCCCAATGCACGCAGAGTCGTGATCTTTGACGAGGTTCAGTACCTTAAGGACTGGGAAGTTCACCTCAAGGTTCTGACGGACAAATATCCGAACACACGTTTTGTCGCTTCCGGGTCCGCCGCCGCCCTTAAGCTGAAGAGTCACGAATCCGGTGCTGGAAGATTCACAGAGTTCCTGTTGCCACCCCTGACATTCGCTGAATTCCTGTCATTGAGAAAACGTGAAGATGAGCTGATTCGCTCCCATGAAACATGGTGTCCGGTTCAATTCTCCACCCCGGACATCCAGGGCCTCAATGAAGAATTTATCAACTACTTGAACTACGGAGGTTATCCGGAAGCCGTCCAAAATATCGAAATCCAATCCAATGTGCAGAGATTCCTTGGCAGGGACATCGTTGACAAGGTCCTGCTGCGTGATTTGCCAAATCTGTACGGAATTCAGGATGTCCAGGAACTGAATCGCCTTTTTACCAGACTTACCTACCACACCGGTCACGAGATCAGCCTTGAGGGGTTGGCACAAAATTCAGGGCTCGCCAAGAATACAATCATGAAATATCTGGAATATCTGGAGGCTGCCTTCCTCATTGTCCGTGTCAAACGTGTTGATGAAACCGGCAAGGTATTCCGCCGCATGCGTAACTTCAAGGTGTATCTGACCAACCCGACAATGCGGACAGCACTTTTTGCACCGATTGGAGATGGTGATGAGGCAATGGGGGCGCTGGCTGAGACCGCTGTATTCTCCCAATGGCTCGGTTCCGATCTGGCCAGCACCATCCATTATGCCCGATGGAAGCAAGGACGCTTGCAACATGAGGTTGATTTGTGCAGGTTGACCCTCTGCGCCAGCAACCTCAACGGGCTTATGAAATCAAGTGGTCGGATCGTTATGCCGCCACCAAGTCAGAAGCCCTTCGAGGCCTATTGAGTTTGCCGGACACAACAAAACCCAGCAGCTGTCGCTGGGTGTGACAAGCAAAACACGAAGCGATGAAACCTTGATTGATGGATTGAGAATCTGGCAGCGGCCCTGCGCAGTGTTCTGTTACCATGTGGGCAAGGCCCCTGCTGCAGGAGAAGCCAATTCGATCAGGGAGCGTTCAGCCTTCGAGACCGCATGATGTCATCCGCAAGGGCCTGATCGTATCCTGTACCCGCGGGTTGAGGGATTGTCATGTCAGCGTTTTCCAAAGGACGCTTGTCGTGGATGATCAGGGCTCAAAAATTCACAGGAACACGACGATGTGAACCGGTCAGAACACTCCTGCCCGCTGTCGTCCTGCTCCCGGTGAAAACTCTGGGGATAGGGTGACGCAGGGGGTCGTTG
>JAPOSK010000459.1:1651-6895 GCA_026709725.1 Paracoccaceae bacterium
GTTGTTCCGGCCAGTTGCGATGCAGTTCTCAGGCGGTCTGGCAGATGCACGATATTGAGGTCGGGATTATCAGCGTGCTCACGAGGTCGGCAAACCGTGAAATGGGGCAGCGTGTTCAGAAATTGTTGAGAACAGAAATGAGCTTTTGGGTTGTGGCGGGCTCGGTCATGGCATGGCCGGCTTTGGTGATGTGCAACTCACTTGTCGGCCAGTTTCGATGCAGTTTGTGAGCTGTGTGGGGCGGACAGAGGAGGTCGAAGCGACCCTGCACAATTATGCCGGGCGTGTTCGCAATCTTTGACATGTTGTTGAGAATTGCCGTGTGCTCATCAAGGAATCCGGTGTTGACAAAATAGTGCGTCTCAAGGCGGGCAAAGGTACGGGCGTAGGATGCGGGGACCTCCTTGATGAGACTGGTGTTCTCATTTGAGGAAAGCTGGCTCTCCCAGGTGAGCCATGCCTTGCCATAGGTGTGCTCCATCTCAGCGTCATTACAGAACATGCGTCTGTGATAGGCCTTGATCAGATCGGTCTGCTCGGAAGGCGGGATGATTGACCGAAATGCTTCCCAGGCATCTGGCCAGAACCGTGCTGCCCCACCACCGTAGAACCAGTCGAGCTCAGCCTGTGTCATGAGAAAAATCCCTCGCAGGATGAGTGCGTGAACATGGGATGGGCTTTGCTGGGCATAAAGCAGGCCGAGAGTCGTTCCCCATGAACCGCCGAAAACCACCCATCGTTCAATGCCAAGATGTTCGCGGATGGTGCCGATATCGCTGATCAGGTCCCAGGTTGTGTTGGCATCAACAGATCCTTTTGGGTGCGAGCGTCCGCATCCGCGCTGGTCGAAGAGTACGGCACGATATTTGTCGGGATCGAAAAGACGGCGCATATGAGATGAGCAGCCGCCACCGGGGCCGCCGTGCAGAACAACAATCGGCAATCCGTCCGGGTTGCCGCACTCCTCAATGTAGATTGAATGACCCTTGTCGACATCCAGCATGTGCTGGCGATAGGGTTCAAGGGGCGGATAAAGTGCGTCCGGCCGGTTTAATTCTGTCAGGTTTCGACTCATTCGACTAGAATACTCCTTTTGTCGGTTGGAATGAAGTCACCGGTTGAAGAAGAGATGGTATGAAGAAAATCCATATTGGGACAGTTGATGACAGGGAAGTTGCCAAGTTTGAGGCAATGGCTGAGGAGTGGTGGAACCCCGTCGGCAAGTTCCGTCCCCTGCACAGGATGAATCCGGTTCGCCTTGATTACATACTGAAACAAATCGAATTCGAGTTTGGTATTGACAGAGAAAGCGGGACGCCGTTGACCGGTCTTGATATCCTTGACATGGGATGTGGCGGCGGGCTGTTGTCTGAACCTCTGGCACGGCTTGGCGGCAATGTCCTGGGAACAGATGTATCAGGAATCAACGTCCGGATCGCCGAAACCCATGCAAAGGCGTCACAGCTTGCAATTACCTATCGGGAAGTGAGTGCCGAGCAGCTTGCGGAAGAGAGGCACAGTTTTGCCATTGTGCTCTGCATGGAAGTCATTGAGCATGTCGTGGACCCTGAGGCGTTTATGATGTGTTGTGCAAGACTGGTTCGTCCCGGCGGTTTGCTGATTTGCTCAACCATCAATCGCAACGCCAAAAGCTACATAATGGCTATTGTGGGTGCAGAATATGTTCTGCGTTGGTTGCCGGTCGGGACACATGACTGGAGACGGTTTATCAAACCCCATGAGTTGCAGGAAATTGCCGAAAATGCCGCTCTGGACTTCGTTGATAAAAAAGGATTTGTATACAACCCCCTGCGTGATGAATGGATCATCTCTGCGACCGATCTTGATGTCAATTATGTCACGACCTGTCGTCAACCGCAGAGCGGCTGAGCATCGTCGTTCCTGGCCGGACAGGGATTGACATGTGAGACGGTGGCAGATTCTGCTGTGGGTAATTTTCCGAAGGGTGGCATTCCGTGCAGCAACTGGTTGACCGTGCTGTGCTCCGGGTGCGGCGTGAGCGCGTAAACCTGGAGACGCTGGCATCGAATTGCCTGTTCAATCGGGTAGCCGATGAGATCTGTGATCGTCTTGAGGATTATGGTCATGGGGATGGATGTGGAATGGTTGTGGTGAGCGGTCAACCCGAATTCTGGGATCGCAGATTTGGGCCGTCTGAACATGTGACGGATGGTGAGACACTCGCGTTGACCCCGGAGAGTCATGATCGTGTTCTCCACTGCATGGCGTTGCATTGGTCCAACGATCCTGTCGGTCAGCTGATCCAGTGTCGGCTCGCCCTTAAACCCGGCGGCATGTTTCTTGGGGCCCTGTTTGGTGGCGAGACCCTGTTTGAATTGCGTGAGGCCTTTCTGGCCGCCGAAATCGGAATTCATGGTGGAGTCAGCCCCCGGGTCTTGCCGATGGCCGATGTGCGGGCACTCGGCGATCTGCTGCCTCGAGCTGGTCTGGTCCGGGGCGTGGCTGATCGAATTGCCGTCAGAAAATATTATCCGACCGTTTTGGGTCTCATGCACGAATTGCGCGATCTTGGTGAAACGAATGCCATGGCTGATCGTGTACAGACACCGGGCCGACGCGACATGTTCAAGCGATTGCAATCTGTATACCATGAGCGTTTTGCGAACACTGAGGGCCAGATACCGGCAACGTTTGAGATTATCTTTTTGACCGGATGGAGGAATGTGTGAATACCACCCGGGTTGATGAACTCATGGCCGCAGCGTTGATTCAGTCTGAACAGACCCGTTACAGCCAATCCCGGAGCATCGCCTTGAGTGAATTGTTGGCTGGCGGCATCGGGAAATCAGCCAGGCGTTCTGGCCGCACCCATTTGAGTTCACTGTGTATCCTTGCCAGAGGCATTCCCGTCCACTTGCGGCAGGCATAAAGTGGCATCAGGAGGTGAAATTCCTCATAGCTGTGGCTGGCAAAGCTCAGTGGAGCAAGACAACTGCTCCAGGTGCCAATGCCCAACTCCTCGTCCATCTCACGCATCAGGGCATCCTCTGGAGTTTCGCCGGATTTGACCTTGCCGCCGGGGAATTCCCACAATCCGGCGAATGATGTGTTTGCTGTCCGCCGGGCAATCAGAACCCGACTGTCACGGTCAAGCAAGGCGACGGCTGCAACGAGGACAATGGTCATGATCGGTAGTCAGTGTTGATCGCGATATACTGATTGGTGAAATCACAGGTCCAGATCCGGGCACTGTGCTCACCGAGCCCAAGATCGACCGTAATCTCAATCTCATCGCTTCGCATGTACACCGCGGCGTCAGCTTCGGCATAGTCACGGGCGACCCGACCATTTTCGGCAACGCATATTTCGCCAAAACGGATCACAAGCCGATCGCGTTCTGCGACAGCACCGGATTTGCCGACTGCCATGACCACACGTCCCCAATTCGGATCCTCGCCGGTGATTGCGGTCTTGACCAGTGGAGAATTGGCAATGGACCGGGCGACCCGGTCAGCATCGCCCATCGACTGTGCACCTGTCACTGTCACCGTCACGAATTTGGAGGCCCCTTCGCCATCACGAACAATCTGTTTGGCCAGATTTGTCATGATGTCCTCCAGTGCTGCCTCGAATCCTGCGCAAACCGGGTCATTGGCCGCCAGAATGGGTTCCGCGTCTGATGTTCCGGTGGCAACGGCCAATGCCATGTCGGATGTCGATGTGTCGCTGTCGACTGTAATCGAATTGAATGTCTTGCGATTGATCCGGGTCAGCAATGTCTGCAGAAGTCCCTGCTCGATCGTGGCATCTGTGAAGATATATGCCAGCATTGTTGCCATATCCGGTGCAATCATTCCCGATCCCTTGGCAATGCCAACAATATTGATCGTTCCATGTTCTGTGACAAATTGTGCCCCTGCACCCTTTGGGAATGTATCCGTTGTTGTGATTGCGCGCGCGGCCTCACCAATACCCGTGGCATCAAGCCCTTGCTTGAGATCCTCCAGGATGGCCTCAATGCGATCATGCGGCAACTTCTCGCCTATCACGCCGGTTGATGCGGTAAAAACTGCTGCAGACGGGACACCAAAGACCCGTGCGGCCCGTGCTGTGATCTGTTCGACTGCCCTGATGCCGCCATGACCTGTGAAGGCATTGGCATTCCCGGAGTTGACAATGATCACCAGACCGTCCCTACAGCATTGGCCAGCCAGCCCGGCCAGTTTGGTCTCGCAGTCAATCACCGATGGTGAACGCGTGGCTGAACGGGTGAACACGCCGGCGATTGTGCCTCCCGGTCGCACTTTCACTGCCATGACATCAGTTCGGTTCCGATAGCGCACGCCAGCGCATCCGGCGGCAAAGGCCACGCCGTCAATGGGGACGAGGTCGGGAAAACCACCCTTTGGTGCCAGCGGTGAAACCTTGCCGGTTGCGGGCCTTGTGCCCTTCAGGGCGGCAATCTCGGCTTCAAGATGCTGTATACGTTTTTTGAGTTCGTCAGTTGATTGGGTCATGATGCACCTCCCACTGTTGCAAACTGTCTATGGGCCATGCCATTCGGGAACCTGCCGGTCAGTCTTCAACCCCATGCGTCGGAAACAGATCGCATCGCAGACATCACCCGGATTCCGCTCATCAGTTGTTATACCCGGCAGCCTCAATTACGCCTCCGGTCGGAAACGATCCAACATTGGACTGCCATCGGTGTAACAGAATGCAATCATAGGGGCTTCGGTTTGCAGACATCGCCTGATTTCGGCTCATATTGTTTGTGACTGTTCCAAAGGCTGGCCGGATCTGTGCCAGATCTGCGCTCAGGTCGTCGAATCCAGTCGAGATTATGCCTTCGACGATGTCGCAGGTCATTTTGTCAGCCCCTGTGCGATGGACATCGGCACAGGTCCGGTCCAGATGTTCAGAGATCTGCAGCGGCCTATGCAATTTATCAGCCAGCGATTCATGGACAGCAGGCTCAATAATCGCATCTGTATTGGTGTTTTCCAGAGCCATTGTGTGAACTGCCAGCCGATCCATCAGGGCGGCCTGAGGGCCATCCTTCTTCTGTCCTGCGCAGGGCCTCATTCGCTCTGGAGCCCGGCGATGGGGTCCATGCGGGCGGCCTGCCATGCCGGCTGGAGTCCGAAGAGGAGTCCGGCGGCGGCGGCGGTGCCCAGACCGCTGGCGACGGAGATGCCGGAAATCATGAAGTCCCAGCTGGTGAAGCGGCAGATGCCCCAGGTGGTGGCGAGACCGAGCAGG
>JAPOSK010000378.1 GCA_026709725.1 Paracoccaceae bacterium
AACGAAGTGAGCTTGGCAATAATTCCAGAAAACCGTTACACTGGGGGGGCTTGATCGTTCCGGGTGTTCAGTCCCCGGTGATGGACTCGATTGATTTGAGGAGAGATTCCGCGAGCGACAGACTTTTTGCCGCGAGAATGCAGAGCTGCGGGAGCACGATCCATTCAAGTGACCACATGCTGCCCGAGCGCTCCTGTTCAGCCATTGATGCATGATGCAGGGCGGGGAGCAGGGCGGTGCTGTAGGTGGCAAGCGTCATCAGAATCTCTGCACTGATCGGATTGGACTTGTGGGGCATTGCCGACGAGGCTCCCCCTCCGGAGAGATGCAGTGTGCCGTCCCGTGCCATGAGTGCGATATCCTTGCCGATTGTGCCGCACGAGCCGGTGATTGATGCACAGGCGGTGCCATAATCAACAAAGACCCTGCGGTTGGTGTGCCATGCACGGCCGGGATCATGGAGTTTCAGGGCTCTGGCGAGGGACCCGGCAACGGTTGTGAGTTTGCCATCAAACCCTGATCGATCCCCCACCGGTCCACCAAATTGCAGAATTGCCATCTCCCTGATGCGCGCTGGCCAAAGGGCGGCGATCGGGTGCAGCGTCTCCCGCCATTCGCCCAACCGATGCGAAAAGTTGATCGGTTGGGCTTTCTGCATGCGTGTGTAGCCCATGATGACCGCATCACCGAACATCATATCACATGACTGGAACCGGCTGAGCAGGCTGTCAAGGCGAGCGGTGATGATTCGGGCATGATCGGAAAGTGCCTGGGCAGTTGATGTATCGATAAGATCCTGGCTTGTAACGGCAAGATGGACGGAGCTGGCAAGGTCAGGCCCCACATGTTTGCGCAACTGGCGAATGAGTTCCGGAACAACAACGCCATCCTGTCGGCTGCTTTCAGTCAGCCTCTCATGATCGGGTGCAAAGTCCGCAATTCGCTCACAGATTGCTGTGGCATCGTTGGCGGTGATGATCCTGGCGTCTGCCATTGCCCGCGTGAGCGCCACTTCATATGCCAGCAGGCGCGCAAGAACCCGTTGACCGGAAAAGAGTGCCTCACTCTCCGCATCGCCGAGCAATTGTGCGTTGCAGGCTGCCGTTGGTGGAAAGATATGCATGGCGTGATCACTCCCCGCGGTGCATGAGACTCAGTGGATTGCAGCGAATGCGGTTTTTCGGAGCGTCTGATATCGGCACGGGTGAGTCCGGAATGGCGGGATTCAGTGTTCGAAGAAGACGGTTTCATTCCGGCCCCGCAGGACGATGTCAAATCGATAGGCATCGTCTCCGTCCGGTGCCGCAATGAGCGTCGGGATTCGTGTTGGATGTTCCAGCCCTGTGAGCACAGGGTCCGCTGCATTGTCCTCCTGATGATCCGGAAAATACATGCGTGTGCAGAGGCCGAGATTGATCCCGCGGCCAGCAATCCAGAATGTAACATGAGGCGCCTGCATGCGTCCATCATGCCAGGAGACCCTCCCCGGAACGATTGTCTCAAAACGGTACAGGCCTGTCTTCAGGTCCGTTCCCTGCCGTCCCCATCCTGTGAAGTGCGGATCCGGTTTGCCCCGGGTCTCGAGGGGTGTGTTGAAGAGACCGTTGTGGTCGGCCTGCCAGATTTCAACAAGCCCGTCGCGAACCGCTTTGCCCGTGCCATCAAAAATCTGACCGGTGATCGAAATGCGTCGCCCCATTGTCTTCCTGCTGACGAGTGAGGCACCGAGGTCCTTGCCTGGATTGATGCCGGCAAGACCGACGCGGCTGGGTGTGCATCCGATTTGGACATAGGGACCCGCTGTCTGGGATGGAGTCTCCATAATGTGTGATGAGTGACCGGTCATCGGGTATTCTCAAAATATGTCTGGCGCCGACCGCGCAGGGTCAGATCAAAGCGGTAGGCAAGCAGGTCCATTGGGAGAGAGGCCCGCAAATCAAGTCGGGCAACCAGATCATCAATCGTGGCCTGGTCGGCAATCGTATTGACGATGGGGCAGTGTCTGATGAGAGGATCACCCTCAAAATACATCTGGGTGATCAGGCGCTGGGCAAAGGACTGACCAAAGAGGGAGAAGTGGATATGGGCCGGTCGCCAGTCATTCACTCCATTCGGCCAGGGATAGGGTCCGGGTTTGATTGTCCGGAATTCATACCAGCCTTCGTCGTCGGTCAATGTCCGACCGCAGCCACCGAAATTTGGATCAAGGGGTGCGTGATAGGTCTCTCCCGGGTGATGATATCGCCCACCTGCATTGGCCTGCCAGATTTCGACAAGGGTTGACGGAATCCCGCGGCCCGTCTCATCCCGAATTCGACCGTAGACAATCATCCGCTCCCCGATGGGTGATCCGTCCTTCGCGGCATGGTTGCGGGTCAGGTCATTGTCATCTGTTCCAATTGAGTCATGACCAAAGACCGGGCCGGTCAGTTCGGAAAGTGAGGCTCCGATCGAGACAAGGGAAAATTGCGGTGCGCGAACGACCGAACTGCGATAGCCGGGTGTGAATGGGGGCGGGTGCCGATCCCTGTTGCGCGGAAAGAGGCCGCCGATACGTTTGGGATGTTCAGGCATTGGGTGTGCCATCCTCTTCAGCAAGGATCTCCTTGGCAATACTGATGGCATGATTGGCGGCCGGTGCACCCGCATAGATGGCGACATGCAGCAGCACCTCAGCAATATCGTCAGCACTGGCCCCGGTGTTCCGGGTGGCCCCGATATGCATGGCGAGTTCCTCAGAGTGACCGAGTGCGGCCAGCAGGGCAATCGTGATCATTGAACGTTCGCGAAATGAAATTGTCCCGCGGGACCAGACCCGTCCCCAGGCAGAGGCGGTAACCAGCTCCTGAAATGCCCGATCAAAATCGGTTGTGGCAGCCACTGCGCGGTTGACATGTGTCGAGCCAAGCACCCGGCGTCGTGTGGCCATTGCCCGATGATCAGTATCCGGAGAATCCTGATCCGGGGCATCCTGTTCCGGAAGGTCATCATCGGGGTTTGAGTGCGTTGGTGACGGATTCCGCTTGCGCGGCAGTTGAGCGGTCATGAGCGGCTCCGCGCGTGCTGATCAATGATGGATCGGGTTGCCCTGATTCGATTCCGAATTCCAGACCAGTCGCAGGCGGTGATTGCATGCCGAGGGGTGATCCAGGATCCGCCGACACAGAGAACCGGCTTGCAGTCGAGATATGAGGGGAGATTGTGTTCATTCACACCACCCGTGGGGCAGAAGGCGATGTCGGGAATCGGTCCGGTTATCGACCGGATGTAGTCCGGGCCGCCGGCACTGCCAGCCGGGAAGAGCTTCATGAAGTGATACCCGTGATGCTGCAGATGCAGCGCCTCAGAGGGTGTCATGGCACCGGGAAGGATGGGGATGGGGGAATTCAGGGCAAACTCCAGAATTGCCGGACTGACGCCGGGTGAGACGGCAAATGCTGCCCCGGCATCAACGATCTGGGCAAACTGGACACCGGTGGTGACGCTGCCTGCACCTGCACAGCATCCTTCAACCGCTGCCATGATCTCGATGGCGGCGACAGCGTCTCCGGTCCTGAGGACGACCTCAATGACCGATATGTCCTCATCGACAAGGAGCTTTGCGAGATCAGTGGCGGACTGCCGATTCTCGATTTCGAGAATGGGAATCACCTTTTGTGATCCAAGCCGGGCGATCAGTGCCGAGGATTGTTCCGCTGCGTCCATACCGTCGTGTCTCTCAGAGGATGGCGGAAGCACCGGCAGACGCCTGGTTCACATTCTGGCGAAAGACCTGAAACAGCTCCCGGCCCAGGCCAGTGGTTTTCCTGTCCACCGGTCGGGCGGCAGGGCGTGCATCAAGATCCTTGACCTTCGCCGTGAGGACACCACTGGTGGCATCAATGGTAATGATATCGCCGTTCGCAAGTCTGGCGATCGGGCCGCCCTCGACGGCTTCGGGTGAGACATGGATAACAGCAGGGACCTTGCCGGATGCTCCTGACATGCGACCATCGGTCACGAGTGCAACCCTGTGCCCCCGGTCAAGCAGCACGGAAAGCATCGGGGTCAGTGCATGCAATTCGGGCATACCGTTCGCCTGAGGCCCTTGGAACCGCACGACAACGACAACATCCCGATCAAGCCGGCCGTCCCGGAAAGCGGATTTGACAGATTCCTGATCGCTGAACACCATGGCCGGGGCCTCAATGTGCATGTGGTCGGGACCAACAGCCGAGACCTTCATGATCGCGGTTCCAAGATTGCCCCTGAACACCCTGAGGCCCCCTGACTCCTGAAAGGGTTCGTTGCTGTTCCGCAGGATCCTGTCATTTGTGCTTGCGGTCGGTCCCGCTCGCCATTCGAGACTCCCGTCCGTCAGAAACGGTTCCTCAGTGTAGCGTTCAAGACCGAGTCCGGCAATTGTCTGAACATCGTCGTGAAGAAGTCCGGCCGCCAGCAATTCCCTGATGACGAAGGCAAGACCGCCAGCGGCATGAAAATGGTTCACATCAGCGAGACCATTGGGATAGACGCGCGCCAGCAGCGGAACGCGGTCCGAAATGGCAGCGAAATCATCCGGAACAAGGATGATGCCTGCCGCCCGGGCCATGGCAATCAGGTGGATCACAAGATTGGTCGAGCCGCCGGTTGCCATCAGGCCGACAATTCCGTTCACGAAAGCCTTTTCGCTGAGGATGTCGGCGACCGGCATATAGTCGCTTCCGAGAGAGGTCCGGGAAAGAACCTGCCGTGTACCCTGCCGTGTCATGGCATCCCGCAGGGGTGTCCCCGGATTGATGAACGATGCCCCGGGAAGATGCAGACCCATGATCTCCATCAGCATCTGATTGGAATTGGCTGTACCATAGAATGTGCAGGTTCCAGGGCCATGATAGGCCGCCATCTCGCCAGCCATCAACTCTTTGCGGTCGAGTGTCCCGGCAGCGAATTTCTCGCGGATCCGGGATTTCTCGTCATTGGGCAAGCCACTGGTCATCGGTCCTGCAGGGATGAATATTGTCGGCAGATGACCAAAGGTCGCCGCGGCGATGACCAGTCCGGGAACGATCTTGTCACAGACACCAAGATAGACCACCGCATCATATGTATCGTGGGACAGGGCCACAGCCGCGGCGAGAGCAATTGTATCCCGTGAAAACAGTGAGAGTTCCATACCAGTCTGACCCTGTGTCACCCCGTCGCACATCGCAGGCACACCGCCGGCGAACTGGGCTGTTGCACCCTGTTCCCGGGCCGCCTCCTTGATCATCCGGGGGTAGGTGGCAAAGGGCTGATGAGCCGAGAGCATGTCGTTGTAGGCCGAGATGATGCCGATATTGGGCGCGCGCCCCGCAGCCAGACGATCCTTGCTGTCGCCCATTGCCGCATAGGCATGGGCCTGATTTCCACAACTCAGATGACCCCGGATGGGCTCACGTGACGCTGCTCCAGACACCCGATCAAGGTAGGCTGACCGGCTTTCCCGGCTTCGCCCGACGATCCGGTCAGTGATCATGCGCAGGTCCTGATCAAGTGACATCAGGAAGACCCGCCGAATCGCTGGCCGCCGAATCGCTGGCGTATTCGTGTTTGCTGTGACATCCGGCAGACCTTGACAAGCACAGGACAACAGTCCGGTCCCGCACTGCAGAGGACCGGGCTGACAGAAACCCTGTATCCATTCAGTTTCATGTGGAAGCCTTTAGCAAAACATTGCCGGAATTGCACAATCGGCAGCATGTGCAGGCCTGTTGTCCGTACCGTGTTCAACTCATTTCGTTGGAACCTGACGGGTTCTCGCCCAGCCATTATTCAGATGCTGATTTCACATGCGCACCGGCGAACCCTGGATTTCGGACCCGATCACCGAACGGGCTGGCGGTCAAGGACCCCCATGGCCCTGCGAAAACCGTAAGTGCCGGATGCGCTGATATGACACTGACCGGGTCTGGCATCATCTGGTGTGTGGTCTGCGGCATCAGAATGGTTCGCATCATGTTCAAACAAAATCCGGAGACAGAAGGGCACTTTGTCCACCATGGGGGTCCGCTCTGGAGCACGATGCAGTTTGCCATTTTTCGAAAAGTTGAATCATTCCTCGGGAAAAATTGTCTGTTATGAATGAATATCGCCGCTGACCGGGTATGACGATCTTCAGAATTCTGCATATCTCATAAGATCCTGTAACCATTTCACCAGAATCAGAATTGCTTTGGTTGATGTCTGTGTGCACTTGTGAATGAATAGTGAATGAAAGATCGAGTTGAGTCATGCACCCGATCCCTGAACTCCGCAGGGTTTCGTCTCTTGAGCGGGAGATTGCCAACGGAAGGATGCAATTTCCCAAACGGCCCTGATGGAAGGGATGCGCAGCCCACCCAGCCAGCAACGATTTCGCGCACGATTGCGAATCTGATCGCCAAGGGCGTCATCGTGCGAAGTGGAAGGACAAAGGGATCACGCTTTGCCCTGACAGAAGCGGCCAGACATTTTGCAGCATCGCCCCGGGTCCGCCCGCCATTGGCATTCGACCCATTGAGAATTCAGGCGTATCAACCCAGTGTCACGACATGGCTCCCGTCGGAATTCCGCGAGCGCATGCACCGTGTCACCCGGGGTGTCCGTGGCCGGATTGATGCTTCAGCCTACAGCAGGAAGATTGCCGAGCACTTTATCGTGGATCTCAGCTGGGCCTCATCACAACTTGAGGGGAACACCTACGACTTCCTCGATACAGAGATTCTGATTCGATATGGGCAGGAGGTCGATGGTCCCCAATCAGCGATCAGAAACAGGGCAAAGACCCGGTCAATCCCTGAATCTCCACCCGTCATGGTGTCGATCCATCAAGATCAACAGTCACCCACCGGGTGAATGCAATGCGACACAAGACCGCACT
>JAPOSK010000368.1 GCA_026709725.1 Paracoccaceae bacterium
CGACATTCTGATAGATGTGCCCGCGGTTTGAGAAGGGTGCCTCACCAACCCAGCTGCCACCCTCCCCGCCCATATGCGTAAAGCCCAGCGTGTCACGATCCATCCACTGGACCATGTAGTGACATCCGATGCCTGCATAGGCCCGGGATCCATCAGGAATCACTGTTGACGAATTGTGCGGGCAGCCTGCACAAAAATACGGCACACGGTTCAGGAGATCCGGCGGCATTTCCCCTTCCGGCGCTTCGACGAGGGATATTATCCGATCAAGGCCGGGAACCGGAATACCGAACTGGCGGAGTTTCGGGCCGATTGCACGTGCGATCTGTGTTGGATTGAGTTCATATTTTTCTGTGAGCAGAACGCGACCCGCCGCATCCTTGTGTCCGATGATCACCGGTCGCCGGTCCGCATTGTAGAATGCCTCCTTCATCTGGGTCTCGATGATCTTGCGCTTTTCCTCGATAACGATGACAGTGTCCAAATCCTTGACGAAGTGCTGAAGTGATTCGAGTTCCAGCGGCCAGGTCATCCCAACCTTGTAGGTTGTGATTCCGAATCGTTCATGTTCGGATGATTGCAGGCCAAGCAGGGCGAGCGCCTCCAGAAGGTCCGGCCAGGATTTTCCAGCCGCGACAAACCCGATCCGGGCTCCCGGAGACCCGTGCACCCGTCTGCCCAGGGCGTTTGCCGCGGCAAAGACCTGTGCGGCCTCCCGCCGGAAATCGATCAGCCGCGCTTCACGCTCGACCGGTGTGTCCCACACACGGATATTGAGCCCGCCGTCAGGGCTGTCCACCTCCGGCAAAACAGGCTGCAGGCGCTCAAGCGCCGTCATGGCCGTGCTCGACGATTCAACGGTCTCCTTGACACATTTCAGGCCGACCCAGTTGCCCGTCAGACGCGACATCGCCAGACCAAGAATGCCAAAATCCAGAATATCCTGAACACTGGAAGGGGCGAGTATTGGAACAAATGCATCGATCAGGGCCGGATCCGACTGGTGCAGGGTGGTTGAGCTCTCACCGGTATGATCATCGCCCATGGCGATCAGGACACCACCTCTCCTGTCGGTCCCGGCCATGTTTGCATGCCGAAACGCATCCCCCGAACGGTCGACGCCGGGCCCCTTGCCATACCAGAGCCCGAAGACACCATCATACTTGCCTTCACCATGCAGCCCGGCCATCTGGCTGCCCCAAAGTGCGGTTACGGCCAGCTCTTCATTCAGGGCCGGCTGAAAGAGAATGCGGGCGGCCTCAAGCTGGGGTTGGGCGATTTGCAGTTGAAAATCCAGGGCTCCCAGCGGCGAGCCGCGATAACCGGTCACCAGACCTGCAGTCTCAAGTCCCCTTGCCGCGTCTCTGGCCTGCTGCTCAAGCAGCAGGCGCACCAGAGCCTGTGTTCCGCTCAGCAGAACATGCGATTTCGTCAAATCAAACCGGTCGGCGAGTCTGGCATCTTTCATGGTCATCCTTTCCTGCCGCCAGGGATTCCCGTCACAGTCACATGCAATTCATCGATCCTGCATTCCGATGAGTTCGGCATACAGGACCCCGCATGCCTATACAGTCTGACATCCGATCATGCACTGACCAGGCCTGCACCCGCATGGTCATGGTGACCGGTGAACGCCGGTCTTTCCGGTCCGGTCCCAGTCATCAAGCAGCATCAGCAGTGTTCCCGCCGCCTGCTCGCCGGCAAGGCCGGCGGGGTGCCTGAGTTTTTTCACAACATGATCAAATGCCTGCAACTGGTGCAGACGGGCATCGTCATTGTCAATGATCGATGTCATATCGGCCAGCATGGAATCCTGCGAGATTCGGCTGCCGAGATGTTCGGCGACCACACGGGAATCGCTCATAAGGTTGACGAGTGTCACGGTATCGACAGTCAGCATGGCACCGAGGATCCGGCTCGAGAGCCAGTTCATCGCGTAGGCGATGACCATGGGCGTTCGCATGGCAGCCAGTTCGATGGAGACGGTCCCCGAGGCAGCAAGGGCTGCATGCGCGGTTGCAAACAGGGCAAATTTTTCCTCTTCAGCCTGATCCGGCATCCGATCTCCGCTGCAAAAGAACCGTGTCGTCTGTGGCCAGGTGCCACCGAGTGATTCAATGACCGGTCGGGTCACGGCAGTGGATACAACAACGAATTCCAGGGTGGGATCCCGCGCCCCCAGACGGACGGCGATTGTCCTGAAGAGTTCAGTATGCCGACGGACTTCTCCTGCCCGTGAACCGGGCAGGAGAAGAATGATGCGCGAATGAGGCCTGAGGCCAAGCTTTGCCCGCACGGCAGCAATGGCTCCATCCTCAGGTCGCACGCGATCAGCCAGCGGATGGCCTGTGAAGGAACTCGCAATTCCGGCCCCTGTGAGATGATCAGCCTCAAATGGAAAGAGTGTCATGACGTGATCGACTGAAGCCGCAAGCGTTCGGACCCGCCAGGGCCGCCAAGCCCACACAGTCGGGGAGACATAATGGATGCAGGGAATCCGGGGCCGGATCTTTTTGACCCGGCGGGCGACACCAAGTGCAAAATCGGGACTGTCGATGGTCACAAGGGCGTCATATCCTGCCGCCGCAATCCTGTTGACAACCCGGCGTCGGAGTGCAAGAATCTGCGGCAGGCGCGGCAGGACCTCAACCAGACCCATCACTGACAGCGGATCCATCGGAAAGCATGATTGCAGACCGTTATGGAGCATCTTCGGGCCGCCAATGCCCTCGAACACGGAACGGGGTCGGTTTGCACAGATGCCACTGATCAGCGCCGCTCCGAGAGCATCACCCGAAGCCTCTCCGGCCAGCATAAAGAGTCGGGGGGCGTCTATGACGAAACCTTTTCTGACCAGATAAAGAGACCATGCGCGTCGGCACATCTGATTGACAGCTCTCGATCAAGAAGGATCACTTCGCCTGACCTGATCGCAATACCTGCCAGCCCAATGGCTGCCGCGAGCTCAACTGTGGACGGCCCGACTGTCGGTATATCGATCCGATGATCCTGAATGGGTTTCCGGCACTTGGCAAGCACGCCTCTGCGCCTGGCCGGAGGTCCCGGCCAGGCCAGGGTTTCGGCGACCGATTTCAGCAGGGCATCCGTCCCGGCGGCCGGTTCCAGACCAAGACATTTGCGCCGGGCAACGACAGCGGCCTGCCCGGCATCATGCATGCCGTGCGCACGGGCATGCTGAAACCCCTGCCTGATATCCTGCCTGTCCTGTCCGGTCGGTGCCCGCGCGGTCAAAAGCCCGCTATGCGCAACCAGATCAGGGGCGATCTCGACTGCACTCACGATCGTCAATCCGATCTCATCTTCCATGCAGACAATGAATTGTCGAAGCACGTCATCGTCGCCCCCGGAAAAATCCACCGGGCACGAACAGTCTTCAGGGGCAGGCGGTCGCCCGACTCCGCCAGCCATGACGGCACGGGTCCAGCCTTCAGCCCGTTTGCCGGCAAGCACCTGCATCCAGTTTGCAAGGGAGATCTCCCCGGATTGGATTGCCGGTGGCCATGACTGGTCTGAACCCGGAAGCGAGAGGACGGTCAACGGCGTTCCGGCGGCCAGAAGCCGCTCTGCCAGAACGGCAGGCAGTCGCCCCCTGCCGGCGATCAGGATGGTCTGGTTGTGATCAATGATCGGATCCTCCGGCCTACTGCGGGATAAGCAAATTGCGTCCGGACCCGGCTTGAGCAAAATCGATGACATCCCGAACAAGGGAGTTGCCTGCCAAAGCCTGCGTGCCGAGGTTGTCGATGGATTCCGAGAGAGGCGAGTCACTGGTCACCATGTGATCGTAGGCTTTTTTCAGCTCGGCGATCCGGTCATGATCAATCCCCCGCCGCCGCAGGCCAACGATATTGATTCCTTCGAGCCGGCCCGCCGCACCCTGGACAAATCCGTACGGGATGACATCCCGCCGGACCATCGTCAACGCGCCGATGATGGCACCCTTGCCGACCCGGACATGTTGATGGATTCCCGCCAGACCCCCAATGATCACATGATCATCGATCCGGCAGTGGCCGCCGATGGCTGCATCATTGGCAAGGATGACATTGTTGCCGATGCTGGCATCATGTCCGACATGAGCCCCTGTCATGAACAGGCAATCATCCCCAACCCGCGTCACACCACCTCCGTGAGCCGTGCCCGTGTTCATGGTCACGCCTTCACGGATCCGGTTCCGTTCGCCAACGATCAATTGAGACAGCTCGCCCTGGTATTTCAGATCCTGCGGGATCTCGCCAATGCAGGCAAACGGGAAGACTTCGGTCCCTGCCCCCAGATTTGTCAATCCTGTCACAATCGAATGCGATTTGAGGTGGACATCCGGCCCCAGCGTCACATCGCCCCCGACAATCGCATACGCATCAATCCGGCACCCCGGGCCAATCCGCGCACCGTCAGCTATGACCGCTGCGGAATGAATCACCGCCGTGGCATCAACGCCTGAATCAGGAACTGTCACTCTGTCTTTCCCACATCGCCACAATGTCAGCACTGGCCACCTCCCGGTCAGCAACGATTGCTCTCCCATCGATACGCCAGACCTTCCCGTGCCCCCGCCTCAGGGTCATGTGCAGTTCAAGAATGTTGCCCGGCAGCACCTGCTGACGAAATCGGGCATTGTCCACGCGCATGAGATAGATGTTGATCGGTACATCGATCAGATTGAGACTGTGATTGACCAGAACCGCCGCTGTCTGGGCCATTGCCTCGACTGTGTAGACACCCGGCCAGATCGGCATGTCGGGGAAATGTCCCTTGAAACAGGGCTCGTCGGGATGGATTGTCTTCATCCCCGTCGCACGGGCATTGGCAACCATATCCACGACCCTGTCAATCATCAGAAACGGATCCCGATGCGGGATCATCCGCTTGATTGTCTCGAGATCGATATCCACTGCCGCAGCATCCGACATCAACATCCTCCCATTCAGTCACCATCTCCCGCGGTCATTGCCGCTGACACGAACCGACCCGCGGCCAGAGATCATTCAACCGGCTCAATCCCGACATACTCAACCGCGGTGATGTATCCTTCAAGTCCCGTCCCATCACCGACTCCATCATTGATCGCCAGGAGCGCATCGCGTGTGAGGTCGACACCTGCTGCATACCAGATCAGGCTCTCGGCAGGCAGGATGATCGAAATCCCACGGGTTTCGGCAAGTTGAACAATCGGCCGGGATGCCACATCGCGAAAGAGATTTTCCTGGACCCTGCCCCATTCCTCAAGCCGTGCGCCTTTCTGGTCCTGGATTGATCGCCTGTTCGTCACATCACGATGGAACGCATCGGAGGCTTCGTTGTATTCGCCCTGATCGTCCTGCTTCCGCAATTCCACAATCCTCGCTTCCTCCTGCTCAAAACGTTCTGAATACCATTGGTTTTCGCGCTGCAACGCCAGACGGGCATCCTGCAGCTCGCCACGAAACCGCACACCGAATTCTGTCTGATCGAACAGTTGCTGATAATTGATGACGGCCGAAATCGGTGCCAGCGGCAACGACAGGTACCTGTCAATATCCTGCGCTGCGCTCCCCTCCGCCGCAATCAGTCCAACAGCAAGAACAACGCTGAGCAGACGGCGCACAATTCAGAAGCTCGAACCAAAGGTCAGCGAAAAGCTTTGCGTCCTGTCGCCCGCATACTTCCTGAACGCCTTGCTGAAATCAAACCGCATCGGTCCGATCGGCGTTCCCACAATCAGCCCAACCCCCGTTGTGGCCCTGATTTTGCTGCCGTCATCGACGCCCTGGCCCTTCATGCTGTCCGTACGGTTGGAACAGTAATTCTTGTTGGGAATTTCCTCAACGTTATTGCAGTCGTTTGTATCATCAAGGCCCCAGATTGTGGCAGCGTCAGTGAAGAGTGCGCCGGAGACGTTGATGTCCCCCTCGACGATTGGGTGGAGCGCCTCAAGCTGCAGTGATACGAATCTGTTCCCCCCCAGCGGCAGTTGATGATAGCCGGTGCGCGGACCGATGCCATAGGATTCAAAGCCGCGGATAATTGATGTATTGGAATGAAAGCGGTCGAAGATATGTGTCGACCTGTTTCCGGTGCTTGCGACAAATCCACCCCGCAGACGGGCCTGCAGCGTTGCCTTGCCCCGCACGGTCTGGCCCGTGACGGACGCCTGCGTCTTGGCAACCGTCGTCCTGTCACTGAAAGACAGGCGCTGGCTGATGCCAAACCGGAATCCGCGATCCGTGTAGACACCCGATGAAATCGTGTCATGTGAATAGGAGAGGCCTATGCTGACAAATTCACGCTTGTTGTTCGGCTTTGGGAATTGCCAGTCGATCAGTCGGGATTCATCGACAACACGTTGGGGCAGTCGCTTGCTCTTCTGTCGGGTGTAACCGATATCGGCTGTCAGGCGGCCCCGTTCACTGATGGGAAAGGCGAGGTATGAGCCAAGGTCGGATTCATTGAAGTCGGCGAACCCCGCAAAGTTCTCGATCTCGTCGCTTCCGATGTTGAAGCCGAATTCGAGATCGCGATCGAGGAGATACGGTTCGACAAAGTGGAGCGAATAGGACCGTTCGTCATCGCCTGCAGAAATGGAAACGCCGATTGTCTGCCCACGGCCAAGGAGATTGCGTTCGGTCAGGGACAGTGTGTAGCCGACACCGGACTGCTTGGCATAGGTCAGGCCGACACCAAGGCTGCCGGTATTCCGTTCCTCAACGGATGTGGTGATGACGGTTTGTGTTGCCGAAATCGGCGTGGCATCGACATTGACGCGACCGAAGAGGCCGAGGCCGCGAATGCGGTCGGCGGTGCGCTCAAGGCTTTCCTCATCGTGGGGGTCCCCCTCGAGTCTGTCGAAGTGGCGGCGACTGACACGGTCAAG